>JADFCZ010000045.1 GCA_018263295.1 Conexibacter sp. | reverse complement strand
GCCTACCTCGCATGGGGCCAGCGGGCCGGCACGGCGCCCCTCACCGGCGAGCTCGCGCTCGAGCCCGGGACCGGCGAGCCGGCCCTCGCCGCCGCCCGGAACGCGCCGCAGCGCGCCGTCTCCCGCGTCCGCCACTCCCACCCGATCCGGACCGCGCAGCGGCGGATCCGCGGCAACCGCCCGGCGCCCCGCGGCGAACGCGCCCGCCGCTGACTAGGCGCGGGCGTCGGCCGCGGCGGCGAGCAGCGCGTCGAGGCCGCGCCGGAGCTCGTCGGTCTGCGGCCAGCCGTAGCCGAGCCGGAAGCAGGTCCGCGGCTGATCGAACCAGTGGCCGGGGCCGACGTAGGTGCCGTGGTCGTCGAGCAGCGAGGAGTGGAAGCGCTCGGCGTCGTAGGCGCCCGGGTCGCGGAAGCGCGGCATCCCGACGACGCCCGCCCGCGGCTCGACCCACTCGAAGACGTCCTGGCCCGCGATCCAGTCGCGGACGATCCCGAGGTGCTCGGCGACCTGGGTGCGGATCGGCGGCAGGATCCGCCCGCGCGCGGCGAGCACCCGCGCGGCCATCTCCTCGTCGATCGCCGAGCCGCAGATCAGGATCTGCTCCTTGGCGGCGAGCAGGATCTCGTCGAGCTCGGGGTCGCGGGTGATCAGCCACCCCATTCGCAGGCCGGGGAGCCCGTAGGTCTTCGACATCGAGGAGACGCTGATGACGCGCGGGGAGAGCCCGGCGGCGACCGGCAGCGGCTCGCCGAACGCGAGCTCGCGGTAGGTCTCGTCGACGAGCAGCCGCGCCATCGGGTGGGCCTCGACGATCGCGACCAGTCGCTCGAGCGCGTCGGCGTCGATCATCGCCCCCGTGGGGTTGTGCGGGTAGGTGACGCTCAGGAGGCGAGTCTCGGGCCGGAGCATCGACTCGACCCGCTCGAGGTCGAGCTCCCAGCCGTCCTCGAAGCGGATCGGCAGGCCCTCGACCTCGGCCGCCAGCGCTCGCGGCGTCTCGAGGTTCGTCGCGTAGTTCGGCTCCTCGATCAGAACGTGGTCGCCGGACTCGAGCAGCGCGGTGGCGACGATGAACAGCGCCGGAGCGGCCCCGGAGGTGACGAGCACCTGATCGGCGCCGACCGCGTCGCTGTCGGAGGCGATCTGCTCGCGCAGCGCCGGCACGCCGCGGTGATCGCCGTACTGGAGCAGGAGCTCGCCGACGTCGGTGTCGATCCCGTACTCGCCGAGCGACATGTCGGCGAACGAGCTCTCGGCGAGGTTGTTGGCGATCGAGTCGTAGCCGAGCGACTCGGGCGCCTCGATCTCGATCGGGGTGCGGCGGTAGCGCATTGCGGTGGACGCTATCCGCTCGGCCGCGGCTCGAGGTCGCGGACGAAGCGCGACTCGACGAGGCGGGCGCCGTGCCACTCGCGGGCGCGCGGCGGGCCCTCGATCCGCCAGCCGTGGCTCAGGTAGAAGCCGACGGCCGCCTCGTTGCGCTCTTCGGTGTAGAGCCAGGCCTGCAGGTGCCCGGCCTCGCGGAGGGCGTCGAGGGCGACGTCGAGCAGGGCCCCGGCCGCGCCGCGACCCTGCCCGCGCGGGTCGGTGTAGAGCCGTGAGACCTCGCCGCTGTCCTCCTCCCAGGCGACGAACGCGAGGATGCCCTCGCCGTCGACGGCCACGGCGTCGGCTGGATGCATCGTGCCCGCGGTCGCGTCCTCGATCCGGTCGGCGCCGAGGAACGACCCCCAGGCGGCGAGCCCTGCGCGAAGCAGGATCTCGCTGATCGCCTCGGCGTCGGCCGGCTCGGCGAGGCGGATCCAGAAGCCGTCACCCACGGGCGCGGCGTCAGTCGTACTTTCCGTCGTTGATCTGCTCGACGAGGACGCTCGACTCCTCGCGGACCCAGGTGCCGTCCGCGAGCTCGATCACCGGCAGCGTCTCCTGCCCGGTGTGCTCCTTGACGGCCTTCCGCTTTCCGCGCGGGAAAGTCGGCTCGAGGACGACCTCGTAGTCGACGCCGCGGTCGCGCAACGCCTTCTCGACCTTCCAGCAGGGGTGCGCGTCGAGCTTGAACCAGGTGATGCCGCAGCGGTGAAGCCTGACTGCCATCGGTGACCTCCGAATCGGGTGCGAATGCGACGGTATCCGCTCGGCCCCGGCCCGCGCAACCGTGGATCTCCCCGCGAACGAAAGTAGCGGCCCGGGGCGACTCGGCGGCCTGCCTCGCGCGTAGCCTTCGCGCGTTCAAAGCCTCTCGAGTCGGCCTGTGAGAGCTGCCCCTCCACTTGGCTTTCGTGGAGTTCTTTCTCTCTCCGGACCGCTGCGGCGACCATACGGCCGGCCCCAGGGGAGCGCAAGGGGGTGCCGGAACGGGTTTCCGCTATTTAGGGAGAAATGGCGTCCCCGGAGCGGTTCGCCTGAGCCCGGCGGCGGGAATGCGGCCTGGCGCTCGTTCTCGGAGAGGTCCGCGGCCCGCTCGAACTCGTCCGCGGCCTCCGATCCCCGACCGGACCGCTCGAGCATGTCGCCGCCTCGGGCGGCGGGCAGCAGCGGATAGGAGGCGAGCGCCCGCCGCAGCGACTCGTCGCCGAGGAGGCCCAGCGCGACGTCGTGGCCGAAGGCCATCCCGAAGGCGATCGCCCGGTTCAGGTCGACCACCGGCGAGGGCACGCCTGCCGCGAAAGATCCCGAAAGCCGCTCAGGCAGCGGGTCCGGGCTCAGGCGTTTCGCCGGCGCCGGCCTCGAGCTTGCGGACGAGGTCGTCGAGGTCGAGCCGCTGAAGCTCGCCGGAGACGGCGTCGAGCTCGCCCTTGCAGTACTCGACGAGCGTCTTGCCCTCGCGGCAGAGCTCGAGTGTCTCGCGGAGCTCGGCCTTGCCGGAGTCGAGCCGGAGGATGATCTCCTCGAGCCGCTCGACCGCGGACTCGTAGCTCGCCGGCGCCTGCGTTGCGGTGCTCTCTGTCTCACTCATCCTCGACCACCTCCGTGAGGACATCATCGTCGCTGAAGCGGACGCGCAGCCGCTCGCGCTCGCGCGCCGCCTCCGCGCTCGTGACGACGTCGCCCTCGGCGTCGCTGACGATCGCGTAACCGCGTTCGAGGACGCGCTCGGGCTCGTGGGCGGCGAGCGTCTGCGCGATCCGCTTCAGCTCGGCGCCGCGGGCGGTTGCCGCGGCGCCGGCGTGGCGGTCGAGGGCGGCGGCCCGGAACGCCAGCCGCTCGCCGGAGGCCGCGGCGCCGTGGAGCGCCGCGGTCCGCTTGCGGCCGAGGACGAGCGCGTGGCGAGCGCCGACGCGGTTGCCGCGGGCGATCGCCCGGGCCGCCGAGGCGCGGATCTCGCGGATCTGCTGGTGCAGGCGGCGCCGCTGGCCGTCGGTGTGATGGCCGAGGGCGCGGGCGATGGCCGCAAGGCGACGCGCCCTCCCCCGCCCCGCGTCACGGCCGCGGACGGAGAGCCGCCCGGCCTCCGCGGCGAGGCGGCGGCGCTGGACGGCGACGTCGACCCGGACCGCCTCCTCGATCGCGTGCGTCGGAGTCGAGCAGCAGACCGCGGCGACGTCGTCGAGGAGGGTCCGGTCGGACTCGTGGCCGACGGCGGAGACGACCGGGACTCGCAGGAGCGCCACCGTCCGGCAAAGCGTCTCGTCGCAGAAGGCCCAGAGGTCGGCGAGGCTGCCGCCGCCGCGGGCGACGACGATCACCTCGACCTCGGGCACCGCGGCGAGATCGCTGAGCGCACGGGCGATCTTCGGCGCGGCGTGGCGGTCCTGGACGGGTGGGTGGGCGAAGACAGCGCGGCCCGCCCACGAGCGCCGGGCGAGGCCGGCGAGCAGGTCGGCCTCGGCGGCCGAGCCGCGGCCGGTGACGATCCCGATCGTCCGCGGGAGGGCCGGACGGGGCAGGCGCTTCTGGGGCTCGAACAGGCCCTCGGCGGAGAGCTTGCGGCGAAGCTCGGCGAGCTGGGCCAGCAGATCGCCCTCGCCGGCGAGTCGCAGCCGCGTGCAGCGGAAGCTGAACGACGGCGACGCCGTGCCGCTGCCCGGGTAGTAGTCGGGGCCGCCGAAGACGACGACCTCGGTCCCGTCGCGAACGGCGCCGTCGGGGAGCTTCATCCGCTCCCAGTCGGAGCGCCACATCGAGCACGGGATCGCACCGTCGGCGTCGCGGAGCTCGAAGTAGGCGGACTTAGCGGTCAGCCGCAGGTTGGTGACCTCGCCGATCACCTGAACGCGGGCGCGGGCGCGGAGATAGGTGCGGAGCGCCGCCGCGTAGCGACCGACCGCGTAGGTCGGCTCGGCCGCCTCGCCGGGCTCCACCGATTCCCGGGGCGCGGCCCCGGGGATCTCCTCCTGGCGGTGCTCTGCCATCCACCGAGGATGGCAGGCGGTCCGGATCGGGCCCGAGCCGGGCGGCGGGCGGCCGGGACGGCCGACTTGCGATGCTGCTGCTTCCGACGGCAACCAGCAGAGGAGATCGAAATGGCAGCGACGGGCCACGCGAAGTGGACGGGAGACGTCGAGAGCGGCCAGGGCGAGGTCGACACCGGCACGAAGTCGCTCGAGGGCACCTACTCGGCGGCGTCTCGATTCGGCGACGGTAAGGGCACGAACCCGGAGGAGCTGATCGCGGCGGCGCACGCCTCCTGCTTCTCGATGGCCCTGACGCTGATCCTCGGCCAGGCCGGCGCGAATCCGGAGAGCGTCGAGACCGACGCCAGCGTCTACCTGCGGCGCACCGACAGCGGCTTCGAGATCCACAAGATCGCGCTCTCGACGGTAGGGACCGTCCCCGACCTGAGCGCCGAGGACTTCCAGAAGCACGCCGAGACCGCGAAGCAGCACTGCCCGGTCTCGGTCGCGCTCGCGGGCGGCCCGGAGATCACCCTCGAGGCGAGGCTCGCCTGACCGGGCCCGCCAGCGGAGCGAGCGGATGAGCGAGGCCGCCGAGACGCGGGAGGGCTACCCGCACATCGAGACCCTGCAGACGCGCTGGGCCGACAACGACGTCTACGGGCACGTCAACAACGTCGAGTACTACGCGTTCTTCGACACCGTGATCAACCGCTGGCTGATCCGCGAGGGCGGGCTCGACATCCACGCGGGCGACGTGATCGGCGTCTGCGCCGAGTCGCACTGCACCTACCGGGACGGCTTCTCCTTCCCCGATGACATCGAGGCCGGCCTGCGGGTCGGCAAGCTCGGGAACTCGAGCGTGACCTACGAGATCGGGCTGTTCGCGGTCGGCGCCGACGAGCCGTCGGCGACCGGCTGGTTCGTCCACGTCTTCGTCGACGCCGCCACGCGGCGCCCGGCGGAGATGCCGCCGCAGCTCCGCGAGAGCCTCGAGCGCCTGCGGTCCGGCGAGGGCGGATCGTGAGGGTCCGGAGCGCGGTCCTGCGCGAGATGGGCGCGGCCGAGCCCTACGCCGAGTCGAGGCCGCTGGAGATCGCCGAGCTCGAGCTCGACCCGCCGGGGCCCGGCGAGCTTCTCGTCCGGGTCCGGGCAGCCGGGCTCTGCCACTCCGACCTCTCGGTCATCAACGGGTCGCGCCCGCGGGTGATGCCGATGGCCCTCGGCCACGAGGCCGCCGGCGAGGTCGTCGGGACCGGCCCCGGGGTCTCGGGCTTCGCCGCCGGCGACCACGTCGTCCTCGCCTTCGTCCCCGCCTGCGGCGAATGCGAGCCCTGCCGGGCCGGGCGCGCCGCGCTCTGCGAGCCGGGGGCGGCCGCGAACCACGCCGGTACGTTGCTCTCCGGCGAGCGCCGGCTCGCCACCCCCGAGGGCGAGGCGATCAACCACCACCTCGGCGTCTCCGCCTTCTCCGACCACATCGTCGTCTCCGAGGCGTCGGCGGTGAAGGTCGACCCCGAGCTGCCGTTCGAGATCGCGGCGCTGTTCGGCTGCGCGGTGCTGACCGGCGTCGGCGCCGCCGTCAACGCGGCCCGGATCGAGCCCGGCCAGCGCGTCGCGGTCTTCGGCCTCGGTGGCGTCGGGCTCTCCGCCCTGCTCGGTGCGGTGTTGCAGGGCGCCGGGACGATCGTCGCCGTCGACGTCGTCGCCGACAAGCTCGAGCTCGCCCGCGAGCTCGGTGCCACCGACACGATCGAGGCAGGCCCGGGCGCGGTCGCCGCGATCCGCGAGCTGACCGCCGGCGGCGCCGACCACGCGATCGAGACCGTGGGCAGCGCCCGGGTGCTCACCGACGCCTACGACGCGACCCGGCGCGGCGGCACGACGACGACCGTCGGACTGCCCGACCCGAGCCAGATGCTCAGCATCCCCGCGGTCTCGCTCGTCGCCGAGGAGCGGGTCCTCCGCGGCTCGTACCTGGGATCGAGCGTCCCCGCCCGCGACCTGCCGAAGTTCATCGACCTCCACCGACAGGGGAAGCTCCGGGTCGAGCGGCTCCTCACCCACCGGATCGCCCTCGACGAGATCAACGAGGGATTCGACCGGCTGGCGCGCGGCGAGGCCGTACGGCAGGCCGTGATCTTCGACTGAATCCGCAGGGCTTTACAAGTGGGGACCGGCCTGCCAAGATAGTTGCATGCACAACGATTCCCCCGGCAGCGCTCCAGCGGCGGCCGCCCATCCGATCCTCCCCTCCGATCTCCGCCTCGGCGCCGTCCACATCGTCGTCACCGACCTGGACCGCTCGATCGGCTTCTACGAGCGCTCGATCGGCCTGCGGTTGCACGGCCGCGACGGTGTCGTCGCCCGCTTCGGCGCCGGCGGCGACGACCTGCTCGTCCTCCACGAGCGCCCCGACGCGAAGCGGGCCGGCCGCCATGCCGGGCTCTACCACTTCGCCCTGCTGCATCCGACCCGCCCGGAGCTCGGTCGCGCGGTGCGCCGCCTCGCCGAGACGGAGACGCCGATCCAGGGAGCGTCGGATCACGGGATCTCCGAGGCGATCTACCTCCCCGATCCCGACGGCAACGGAATCGAGCTGGCCGCCGACCGCGGCCGCGAGCACTGGGGCGACCTCCGCGACCCGACCACGATCGGGCCGCGGCCGCTCGACCTCCAGGAACTGGTCGCCCCCGTCGCCGGCGAGGAGTTGCCCGAGCACGCCGATCGCGACCTCGTCGTCGGCCACCTCCACATGCACGTCGGCAACGTCGCCGACGCGCTCGCCTTCTATCGCGACCTCGCGGGCTTCGAGGTGATGACCGACTTCGGCAGCGCGGCGTTCGTCGCCGCCGGCGGCTACCACCATCACCTCGGCCTCAACGTCTGGAAGGGCGAGGGAGTGCCGCCGAATCCGCCCGACGCGGTCGGCCTCGAGCACTGGACCGTGATCGTCGACGGCGCGGTGATCGAGGCGCTCAGGCAGCGCTTCGAGGCCGCCGGGGTCGAGGTCGCCGCCGACGGCGACGGGATCCGGGTCGTCGACCCGTGGGGTGCGGCGACGTCGTTCCAGCCGCCCGCCTGAGCGGGCGACCGGAACGGGAAGGCGTCATCCCCCGAGGATCTTGGCCTTCTGGGCCGCGAACTCCTCGTCGGTGAGTACGCCGCTGTCGCGGAGCTCGCCGAGCTCCTTGAGCTGAGCGATCGGGTCGGCCGCGGGTGCGGCCGGAGCGGCCTGCTGCGGCGGCGGCTCCGCGTACTGCTGCTGGGGCTCCTGCTGAGCCCAGCGGTCGGCCTGACGGCGCGAGACGCGGTTGCTCACCGCGGTCGCGGTGCCGGCGACGACCGCGGTGCGGGCGACTCCTCTGATCAGTCCTGGCATCGGTTGGTTCCTTTCTGCTTCGAGCGGGGGCTCAGGCGGCTTCGGCGGCGTCGAGCGCCGCGATGAACGCCTGGATCGGGATCCGGCCGCCGGCGACGAGCTGGCCGCCGGAACGGCGCGCAGCGACGGCGAACGGAGCGGCCCACGTGTTCTCGTAGACGATCAGGGCGGCGAGGGCGCCGTTGTCGATCGCGGCGGCGGCCTCGACGAGGTCGTCCTCGCCGATCACTCCCGAGGATGCGCCCCGGAACTCCTCCAGCGCCTCAGCGTTCGCGGGCAGCTCGCCGAAGTCGATCGCGGCGACGTCGCCGTCCTCGTTCTTGGCGAAGATCGCGAAATCGAGCACGCGGATGATCCCGCGGTTGACGAGATCGAAGACGATCGGTGCGACCTCGCCGTTCGGCGGGTCGTCGGGCCACTCGATCAACACGTAGTCGATCGGCCCCATTTCCTCCAGTTCTCCGGCTTCCACGGACTCTCCTTTCAAGTGAAGTTGCGTCCTGGAAACTACCCCTCCTGCACCACCGGGACATCACCCCGATCGCGTGAACGAATCCGCTCAGGAATCACCCCAAAGGGATGAAGATGAGCCCCGGCGGCGAATCTACTTTCCGGTCACCGGAAACCACCGGTCCGAAAGCGGCCCTGCGCCGCCAACAAAAGGAGTCCCAATGAGAGGTACCGGTCGAGTCATCTTCGCCGCGATCATGCTCTTGATCGTCGGCACGCTGAACGTCATCTACGGCATCGGCGCGCTCGACAACGCGAGCTGGTGGGTCGGAGACACCCGTCTCGTCCTCAGCGACCTGAACGCCGTCGGCTGGGTCCTGATCATCCTCGGAATCATCCAGGTCTGTGGCGGGTTCTCACTGATGGCCGGCAACGCCTTCGGGCGCGTGCTCGGGATCATCGGCGCCGGCCTGGGCGCGTTCTGGGCGCTGTTGTCGATCACGGAGGGCCACTGGTTCTGGTCGCTGGCGGTCTTCGCCCTCTGCATCTACGTGCTCGCCGGCATCGTCGAGTTCGGCGAGGACGAGAGGGAAGGCCGGGCGGTCTAGCCCGAAGCCGAGGGCCGAGCGCCCTTCGAGAGAGTCGAGAGGCAGAGCACCACCGGATCGCCGCCGTCGTTGGCGGCGTGAAGGTGGTCGCTCGGCCGCTCGTCGGTGCCGGCCGGGTCGTGATCCGGGTCAGTGCCGGCGTCCGGTCGGGGGCCCACGGGCCTCCGGGATCTGACCAGGAGAGGGACTCAGCCGACGCGCTGCCGGCTCGCGCTCGTCCTACGAGACCCTAACCTGCCCGGCGATTCCGGGCGCCGGTTCGGGCGAAGCGCTCGATCCGAAGCGGGCGCCGGACCCGCCCTGCGTGCCGGTCGCACCGTTTCTCGGCGCGGTCGGATACTCGGGCGACCGAGGCCGGCCGGTCCCCGGGGCCCCGGTTAGCTAGGGTCGGACCCTTGGAGGAGCTTTCGGTCGACGAAGCCGGGCAGGGAGACCCGGCGATGGTCTTCTCGGAGACCCATCGGGCCGAGGCCCGGACCGCGCGCATCTGCCCGAACGTCGTCGTCCTCTTCGGTGCCACCGGCGATCTCTCCCGGCGCAAGCTGCTCCCCGGGCTCCTCAACCTCTCGCAGGCCGGGCTGCTGCCCGACTTCCGGGTCGTCGGCGCCGCCCGGACCGAGATGACCGACGACGAGTTCCGGACCTACGCGCTCGACGCCTGCGAGGAGTTCGGCCGCCGCGACTTCGACGAGGAGGCGCGGCGGGAGTTCGCACAGCGACTCACCTACGCGAACGTCAAGGAGGGCCCGGTTCCGCTGACCGCGGCCGTCAGCAAGGCCGAGCAGGAGCTCGGGCCCGAGGCCCAGCGGCTGCTCTACATGAGCGTGTCCCCGACAGTCGCGCTGAAGCTGCTCGAGCTGGTCGAGGCGGCCGGGATCGCGGCGGAGTCGCGGATCATCATGGAGAAGCCGTTCGGCACCGACCTCGAGAGCGCCCGCGAGCTCAACGACAAGATCCACAAGTACTTCCCTGAGCGCCAGATCTTCCGGATCGACCACTTCCTCGGCAAGGAGGCGGCGCAGAACATCCTCGCCCTGCGCTTCGCCAACGGCCTGTTCGAGCCGATCTGGAACCGATCTCACATCGCCCACGTCCAGATCGACGTCCCCGAGACGCTCTCGGTCGGCAACCGCGGTCCCTTCTACGAGGAGACCGGCGCCTACCGGGACATGGTCGTCACCCACCTGATGCAGATCCTCGCCTTCCTGGCGATGGAGCCGCCGACTCAGCTCGACCCGCTGGCGATCACCGAGGAGAAGAACAAGGTCTTCCGCTCGATCCGCCCGATCGAGCCCGCCAACGTCGTCCGCGGCCAGTACGACGAGTACCGCAACGAGCCCGGCGTCGACCCCAAGTCCGAGGTCGAGACGCTGATCGGGCTCAAGTGCGAGATCGACAACTGGCGCTGGTCCGACGTCCCCTTCTACCTGCGAACCGGCAAGCGCATGGCCGAGGGTGCGCGGATCATCTCGATCGCGTTCCGCGAGCCGCCGCAGAGCATGTTCCCCGCCGATTCCGGCGTCGGGCAGTACGGGCCCGACCACCTCACCTTCGACCTCGACGACTACGCGCGTCTGTCGCTCAGCTTCTACGGCAAGCGCCCGGGTCCGACGATGTCGCTCGAGAAGACCTCGATGCAGTTCTCCCGGGCCGAGGCCGACGGCGGCGGCGACTCGCTCGAGGCCTACGAGCGGTTGATCCGCGACGCGATGGCCGGCGACCACACGCTGTTCACCACCGCCGACGGCATCGAGCGCCTCTGGGAGATCTCGGCTCCGCTGCTCGAGAACCCGCCGCCGATCGAGCTCTACTTCTCACAGTCCTGGGGCCCGAAGTCGCTGAACGACCTGATCGCGCCGGACGCCTGGCGCCTCCCCTTCGCCCGGAGGTGGCGCGGGTAGGAGTACGGAGTCCGGGTCCGGGTTACTGGATGTGATCGTGCGTCGTATGGACGCACAAACACATCCGGTGACTCGGTCCGGGGCCCAGTGGGCGCTTCGGGGCAGGGTCGTTCGCCCGGAGCGCGGGATCCCCTAAGCCCCCGGGGCCGGGACCTCGCGGTCGATCATCGCCTTGGAGTCGCTCGTCTTGATCAGGGCGAGGCAGAGGATCAGCGCGAGGATGGCGAAGCCGGCGCCGGTCAGGAAGGCCTGCTGGAAGCCGTCGGTGAGGGCGGCGCCCTGCTCAGCCGGGGTCGTCGCCGTCGCGAGCTTGTCGTCGGTGACCGAGTTGGCGATCGTCGCGAGGATGGCCAGCCCGAGCGCACCGCCGACCTGCTGGGAGGTGTTGATCAGGCCCGAGGCGAGGCCGGATTCGCGTTCGGCGACGCCGGCGACGGCGGCGATCGTGATCGACACGAAGGCGAGGCCGAGGCCGATGGCGGCGATCACGGACGGGCCGAGGATGTCGGAGACGTAGCTGCCGTCGGGCGAGACCTGCGACCACCAGAGCAGCGCGACCGCGATGAAGATGAGGCCGGTGACGAGGACCGGCTTGAAGCCGATCCGGGTCGAGAGCTGTGAGCTGACCCCCGCGGAGATGATGATCCCGGCCGAGAGCGGCAGGTAGGAGAGGCCCGCCTTGATCGCGCCGTAGCCGAGCACCTGCTGCATGTAGAGCGAGGCGAAGAAAAACATCGAGAACAGCGACGCGCCGACGAGGACGCCGACGGCGTTCGCGCCGGTCAGCGTCGGCAGGCGGAAGATCCGGAACGGGACCAGGGGGTCGGCGGTGCGTTGCTCGATCGCCGCGAAGGCGGCGATCAGCGCGGCGGAGACGGCGAGCAGGACGATCGTCTCCGTCGACCCCCACCCCGCCCCCTCGGCGTTGACGATCGCGTAGACGAGCAGCGAGAGCCCGCCTGTGATCGTGACCGCTCCCGGGATGTCGAAGGTCCGCTTCTCACCCTCGGAACGGCTCTCGGCGATCAGCCGCGGCGCGATCAGCGCGGCGACGATCCCGATCGGGACGTTGACCCAGAGCACCCATTCCCAGCCGAGGCCCTCGGTGAGGACGCCGCCGAGCAGGACGCCGACGGCTCCGCCCGAGCCGGCGACCGCGCCCCAGGCGCCGAGCGCCTTGTTGCGCTCCGCACCCTCCTTGAAGGTGACCGTGATGATCGAGAGCGCCGCCGGTGAGACGATCGCGGCGCCGAGCCCCTGGACGGCACGGGCGACGACGAGCTGGATGTCGTTCTGGGCGAAGCCGCCGGCGAGCGAGGCGAGCGCGAAGAGGACGAGCCCGAACATGAACACGCGGCGGCGGCCGAGCAGGTCGGCGAGCCGGCCGCCGAGCAGCAGGAAGCCGCCGAACGTCAGCACGTAGGCATTGACGACCCAGGAGAGGTCGTCCTGCGAGAAGTCGAGCGCGTCGCCGATCGTCGGCAACGCGATGTTCACGATCGACGCGTCGAGGATGACCATGAACTGGGCGATGCAGAGCAGCGCCAGCGCCTGCCAGCGCTTGGACTCGTAGTCGGTCGCGGTCGTCATGCGCGCTCCTCGGCCGGCTTCAGCGTGCCGTCGGCCGCCGGGCCGGCGTGGTCGGAGCCGTGGTCGACGTGGAGCCGCGGCAGGATCCGGTCGAGCCAATCAGGCAGCCACCAGGCACGCTTGCCCAGCAACTCCATCACCGCCGGGACGAGGACGCTGCGGATGATGAACGCGTCGATGAACACCGCCGACGCGAGAGCAACGCCGAACAGCTTGATCGTCTGATTCGACCCGAGAGCGAACGATGCGAAGACGCAGATCATGATCGCCGCCGCCGCCGTGATCACTCGTCCGGTTGAGGCGAGGCCGTGGACGACCGCCTCCGAAGCGTTCTTGCGCTTCTCCCATTCCTCGTGGACGCGCGACATCAAGAAGACCTCGTAGTCCATCGACAGGCCGAAGACGATCGCGAAGACCATGACCGGGAGGAACGACTCGATCGGCGCCTTCCCCTCGAGCCCGACCAGGCCGCCGAGCCAGCCCCACTGGAAGATCGCGACGACCACGCCGAACGAGGCGCAGATGGTCAGCACGTTCATGACGATCGCCTTCAGCGGCACGAGGATGGAGCGGAACGCAGCCATCAGGAGCAGCGCGGACAGGAGGATGATCAGCCCGAAGAACAGCGGCAGCTTGCCGGTGATGTAGGTGGTGAAGTCGTCGTAGATGGCCGTCGTGCCGCCCACGTGAGCGACGACGCCCGTCTGCTCCTCGATCGGCGGAATGACGTCGTCCCGGAGATGGCGGACGAGATCGCTCGTCTCGTTCTTCTGCGGCGCCGTGGTCGGGTAGACGAGGATGATCGACGTGTCGCCGGACTCGTTGGGGCTCGGGGGCGCCACCTTCGCCACGCCGGGTTGCTCGGCCAACACCGCGGCCAGCTCATCGACGCCCTGCTCGGAGACGGGGCCCGATCCGGACGCGGATTCGACGACCACCTGCAGCGAGCCGTTGAAGCCCGGCCCGAAGCCGTCGGCCAACAGGTCGTACGCCTTCCTCGTGCTCGTGTCCGGAGCGTCGGTGCCCGCATCGGCGGAACCGAGGTCGATCGAGAAGACCGGGATCGAGAGCACGATCAGCAGCCCGGTGGAGACGGCGGCAGCGACCCAGGGGCGTCGCTGGATCCAGTGGCTCCACCGCGTCCAGTTGCGACCCTCGGCCTCGCGGTCCTTCGATTTCTTGGTCCCCGGCACGCGAAGCCTGTCGATCCTGGTCCCCACCTTGCTCAGGAAGGCCGGCAACAACGTCAGCGCCGCGAACATCGTCAGCAGAACAGCCAGCGAGGCGGCGAGGGCCGGTCCGTAGAGAAAGCTGACTCCGATTGCGAACAGCCCGAGCATCGCCACTACGACCGTGGCACCCGCGAACAGCACCGCGCGACCCGCGGTATCCATCGCAAGCAGCACGGAATCGTCGACCGACAGACCGTCTCGCAGGCCACCCCGGTATCTGGTCACGACGAACAGCGAGTAGTCGATCCCGACGCCGAGCCCGATCATCCCGGCCAGGGCCGTGGCGAAGTCGGCGGTGTCGATCACGTGGGTTCCGAGCGTGACCAGGCTGATGGCCGTGCCGAGGGCGACGATCGTCGTCACGATCGGAAGGCTCATCGCCACCACGGATCCGAAGGTGATCAGCAGGATCACGATCGCGGCGAGCAGGCCGACCATTTCGCTGGTGCTGCCCTGGTCCTGCTGGGCCTGCCGCACGGCCTCTCCCCCGGCCTCGACCTCGAGGCCGTCGGTGCCGGCATCGTTGGCGGTGTTCGCGATTTCCTGGACCGACTCGATCGGCAGATCGTTGACGAGGCCGTCGAGGTGGACCGTCGCGAAGCCGACGGTGCCGGATTGAGAGATCGACCCCGCCCGGGCACTCGGCGGCGTCACCGAATCCACGTGGTCGAGGCCTTCGAGCTCGGTCAGGATTTCCTGGATCTGAGCCTTCTGGGACTCGATACCGGACTGGTCGGCGAAGACGACCTGGATCTGGTCGCCCGACTCGGAGGGGAACCGGTCCTCCAACAGGTTCAGGGCCTCGGTGGAGTCCGAGTCGGGGAGCTTGAAGTCGTTCGAGAAGTTCTCGCCGGCGCTGCCGGCGGCGGCGCCGGCGGCCACGAGCGCGACCACCCACGCGAGCACGGTCAGTCGTCGATGACGGATGCAGAAGTTTGCGAGCTTTCGCAAGACGGAACCCCCTGGCGGTTCGTGCGGTTCGTGATTTGAAGCGGAGAAGGTCTTCCACATATTGCACGAATCGGGGCGAACCTGCGTTCCCGGACCCGACCCGTACCATCCCGCGCCCCGTGACCCCCGCCACCGACACAGCAACGGCGCGCCGCGACGACCTCCGGAACATCGCCATCGTCGCCCACGTCGACCACGGCAAGACGACGCTGGTCGACGCGATGCTCTGGCAGTCGGGCGCGTTCAGGACCGGCCAGGACGTCAACGACCGGGTCATGGATTCGATGGACCTCGAGCGCGAGAAGGGCATCACGATCCTCGCCAAGAACACGTCGGTGACCCACGACGGAGTCAAGCTCAACATCATCGACACGCCAGGCCACGCCGACTTCGGCGGCGAGGTCGAGCGCGGGCTGACGATGGTCGACGGCATCCTGCTGCTTGTCGACGCCTCCGAGGGACCGCTGCCGCAGACCCGGTTCGTGCTCCGCAAGGCGCTCGAACGGCGCCTGCCGGTCATCCTCGTCGTCAACAAGGTCGATCGCCCCGACGCCCGGATCGGCGAGGTCGTCGACGAGGTCTACGAGCTCTTCCTCGATCTCGACGCGAGCGAGGAGCAGATCGAGTTCCCGATCGTCTACACGAACGCCAAGGCGGGCTGGGCGTCGCTGACGGAGGGCACCGAAGGCACCGACCTGAAGCCGCTGCTCGACCTGATGGTCGGCGAGATCCCCGCGCCCGCCTACGAGGAGGGCCATCCGCTCCAGGCCCACGTCACCAACCTCGACGCCTCCCCCTACGTCGGCCGCCTCGCCCTCTGTCGTGTCCGCAACGGGACGATCCGCGCCGGCAAGCCGATCGCCTGGTGCCGCGCCGACGGGACGATCGAGCGCGCGTCGGTCACCAACCTCTACGTCACCGACGCGCTCGAGCGGGTCGAGTCCGACGAGGCAGGGCCGGGCGAGATCATCGCCGTCGCCGGCATCCCCGAGGTGACGATCGGCGAGACCCTCGCCGACCCCGACGACCCGCGGCCGCTGCCGGTGATCACCGTCGACGAGCCCTCGCTCTCGATGATCGTCGGGATCAACACCTCCCCCCTTGCCGGCCGCGACGGCGACAAGCTGACCGCGCGCCAGATCAAGGGCCGGCTCGACCAGGAGCTGGTCGGCAACGTCTCGATCCGCGTCCTCGACACCGAGCGCCCCGACGCCTGGGAGGTCCAGGGCCGCGGCGAGCTCCAGCTCGTCGTCCTCCTCGAGCTGATGCGGCGTGAGGGCTACGAGCTGACAGCCGGCCAGCCCCAGGTCGTGACGCGCGAGGTCGACGGCAAGACCTGCGAGCCGGTCGAGCGCCTCGCGATCGACGTCCCCGAGGAGTACGTCGGCGTCGTCACCCAGGCGCTGGCGGTCCGCAAGGGCCGGATGGAACAGATGGTCAACCACTCGACCGGCTGGGTCCGGCTCGAGTTCCTCGTCCCCGCCCGCGGGCTGATCGGCTTCCGGACCGAGTTCCTGACCGAGACCCGCGGCACCGGGCTGATGCACCACGTATTCGACCGCTGGGAGCCGTGGGCGGGCGAGCTGCGGACCCGGCCGACCGGCTCGCTGGTCGCCGACCGGACGGGAAGGAGCGCGAGCTTCGCCCTGTTCGGCCTGCAGGAGCGCGGGTCGATGTTCATCGGCCCCGGCGAGGAGGTCTACGAGGGGATGATCGTCGGCGAGAACGCCCGCTCCGACGACCTCGACGTCAACGCGACCAAGGAGAAGCACCAGACGAACGTGCGTGCCGCCAGCGCCGATGTCCTCGTCCGGCTGATTCCCCACAAGCAGCTCTCGCTCGAGCAGGCGATCGAGTTCCTCCGCGACGACGAGTGCGTCGAGATCACGCCGGAGTCGGTCCGCCTCCGCAAGGTCGAGCTGGCGAAGACCGACCGGGTTCGCGCCGCGCGCCGCGCGCGGGCGGCCTCGGACTCCTAGCCGAGCCCGCGGTCGCGGACGCCCTCGCAGCGTCCGGGCACGTACCGGCCGTTCGGCTTCAGGTAGACGACCTTCGAGGAGCGGTTGTTGTCCTCGTTCAGCTCGAGGATGTCGTTCTTCGGATCGGCGATGTGGACGAGCGCGTAACAGCCCTTCCGGTTCACGTCGTCGAGCTCGACGTACTGCTCGTAGTAGCTCGCCGGGTAAACGTCCGACCAGCCGACGCTGGTCCCGAGCGTGACCCGCCGGGTGCTGCCGTCCTGGCTGCAGCCCGGATAGACCATGTTCGGCGGCGAGTGCGGCAATCCCGGGTGGGTGCGAACGAGGTCGCGGAGGCAGTAGATCTGCTTCTCGCCGGTCGTTATCCGGCGCTTGCGGCGACCCTCGCGGTCGAGGCTCCAGAGCTCGAAGCGCGCGGCGTCGACCCACTTCCAGTAGCGGCCCTGGCCGGGGATCCGCTTGAAGCGCAGGCGGGCCTTGGTCCGGAACTCGGCCTTGCCGCCGCCCTTCTTCGGAATCCGCTGCACGGCGACCATGTTCCGGGGCCGGGTCCGCCGCCCATGCAGCTCGGCCGGGCCGCGACCGACGCTGTCGATCGAGCTGGTGGCCCGGAGCACCGCGTGGCCTTGCGCGCGGTCGGCCTCGAGGTCGGTCGGACGCGCCATCTTCAGGTCGGGGCAGCGGAGGCCGCGCTGCTTGCGGATCGACGGCGTCTCACAGGGGTTCTTCTTCGCGATCGGTCGCTGCTCCGGGGCGGCGGAGCCGGACGCCACGAGCGCGAGCGCCGCGACCCCGATCGACGCGGCAACGATGACGAGAAGTCGCAGAGCCCTGACCACCTGACCTCGGCCGTACCCTAGCCGCTGCGACGGCGCCCGGTACCGGCGTCGGGGCCTCACGCCGCTGCTACCTTGCCCCGGTCCATCGGGTACGGATCTGAAGGGAATTGCGCGGATGAACGGACGGACCAGGATCGGTTGCGGACTGCTGGCGGGAGTGGCCGCCTGCCTGCTCGCGCCCTCGGTTGCGACCGCGACCGATTGCGGCCTGCCCGGCACCGCCGGCACCGGCATGAACGAGGTCATCGACGTCCAGGGCGACCTCGCCTCGAGCCGAACCGGCGGCTACCTGCAGATCCCGTTCGCGGTCCCCGCCGGAACCACCGGCATCCAGATCCGCTACTCCTACGACCAGCCCGACGGCGGTTGCGGCGGCAGCCCGAACACCCTCGACATGGGCGTCTACCAGCCGAAGGCCGACGGCTCCTCGCCCGTCTGGGAGCAGACCGATCGCCGCGGCTGGAGCGGCAGCGCCGTCAAGAATCTCGCGATCGCCGAGAACGGCTTCACCGCCGAGGCCGTTTACGACAGCAACAGGAAAGCGTTCGTCGACGGCTTCACCACCCGTGCCTACCAACCCGGACCGATTCCAGCCGGCGATTGGGCCGTCGAACTCGGCATCGCCTACGTCGACCCCTCCGACACCGACGGCATCCACTTCCACGTCCAGGTCCTGACCAGCAGCGACGCGGCATGGAGCGACGCTCCCTACTCGCCCAGCGGTCCGCCGGCAGCGACCGTCAACTCGACTCCCGGCTGGTACACCGGCGACCTCCACGTCCACGGGGAGCAGGAGCCCGGCAACGCGCCCATGACGGATACGTTCGCCGCGGCTTTCGGGACCGGCGGCGCCGGTCTCGACTTCATCACCCTGGTCGATCACAACAACAACGTCGCCCACGACGACATGAAGTCGCAGGCCGGCGCCTACCCCAACGACCTCGTGATCCCCGGCGTCGAGGTGACGACCTACAGGGGCCACTGGAACAACCAGGGCAGCGGCAACTTCGCCGACTTCCGCGGCGGCCCCGTCTACACCGAGAGCTCACCCGACTCCCAGATCGACGACTCGGAGCTGGTCAAGGCGCAGAACGCGACTCGCCCGAAGAAGCAGTTCAAGGGCACCAACGACGGCGGCGGCTGGACGCAGATCAACCACCCGGCCTATTTCCGCGACGCCCCCGCAAGCTGCCGTGGCTGCGCCTGGGGTTACAGCGATGACGAAACCGGGTTCAAGCGCCTCGACGCAGTCGAGATCGCGAACTCGATCGGAGCACTGCAGGGCGGGCTGCCGTTCACCGCCGACGCGATCGAGTACTACGAGCACGTGCTCGACAGCGGCGTTCACGTCGCCGCGGTCGGCTCGAGCGACGCCCACCGCGCGGACGCGGATCCGATCTCGCCGGTCGGTCAGGGCGCGACGGTCGTCCACGCCGACGGGCTCAGCCGCGACGCGATCGTCGCCGCCGTCAAGGCCGACCGCACCTACGTGAAGCCGTTCGGCGCCGACGGTCCCGACATCTCGCTCGAGGCGGCGACGCCGGAGGGAAGCGAAGGGATGATCGGCGACACCGTGGCCGGGGGCTCGCTGAAGCTGGACGCATCGGTGAGCGGCGCCACGACCGGCGGCCGGCCGGGGGTCTGGAGCCTGCTGATCCTGTGCGATGGGATCGCCGTCGACACCGTCCCGTTCACCGGCGACGGCACCTCCGAGGAGTACGAGACCGACGAACCCGGGCGCTACTCGCTGGAGGTGATTCGCGCCAATGGCGGCACCGACTTCGTCGAGGCCTACTCGAGCCCGATCTGGTTCACCCGGTTCGCGGTCGGGAAGGCTCAGCGCAACACCGGCAACGGCACCGCCGTGCTGCCGGTCGAGACCTCCGACGCCGGCAAGGTCGTCCTCTCCGGCAAGAACCTCGACACCGTCAAGAAGCACTCGAACGGGCCTGCGACGCTGAAGCCGCGGGTCAGGCCCGAGCCCGATCTCGCCAAGAAGATCCGCAAGCGCGGTTCCGCGAAGGTCAAGGCGAAGCTCGAGTTCATCCCGACCGACGGGAAGGCGGTCGTCGAGAGCGTCCGGGTCAAGCTCGTCCGCAGGGGCTGACGGCGAATCGCTAGCATCCGGCGCCCAAGTCGCAGGTGAATTGGATGGGAGGGGCCTCGTCATCGCGTTGAGCGAGACAGAAAGGCAAAGCCTTGAGCACTCCCACCCAGGACGAACGTCTGCTGCTGAAGCGGTTCGCGGAGACGCGCGACCCCAGGATCCGTGAGGAGCTCGTCGAGCGCTTCATGCCGCTCGCCCGCTCCCTCGCCCTCCGCTACCGCGGCGGCGCCGAGGCCGTCGAGGATCTCGTCCAGGTCGCCTGCCTCGGGCTGCTGAAGGCGCTCGACCGCTACGACCCCGAACGCAGCGCCGACTTCGTCGCCTTCGCCGCGCCGACGATCCTCGGCGAGCTCCGGCACCACTTCCGCGACAACTCGTGGACGGTGCGCCTGCCGCGCGGCCTGCAGGAGCGTTCGGCGCGGATCGACCAGGTCGTGCGCGTGCTCCGCGCCGAGTCGGGGCGGGCGCCGACCGTCGGCGCGATCGCGGCCCGGGCCGGGCTGACCGAGACCGAGGTGCTCGAGGCCCTCTACGCCGAGCGGACCCGGCGGCCGATGTCGCTCGACGCGGCGACGATGCGGATCGAGGACGACCCGACGCCGCTCGTCGAGACGCTCGGGACCGACGACGGCGGCTTCGCCCTGATCGAGGACAACCTCGCCGCCGGCACGGCGCCGCTGCGGCCGCGGGAGCGGCAGGCGCTCCACCTACGGTTCCACGAGGGCCTGACCCAGCGCGAGATCGGCGCCCGGATCGGGATCTCGCAGATGCAGGTGTCGCGAACGCTCAACGCCGCCCTGCAGAAGCTGCTCGCGGCCGTCGGCGGCGGCGACGAGCTGGCCGAGGCCGCGTAGCCGGGGCGTTTGGGCGGAGGGCCTAGCCGCGGGCGGCCTGGCGCGGGCGCCGTCGCCGGCCGCGGGGACCGGTCGAACCGCCGCCGCCCTGCTTGTTCTTGCGAGCGTTCGGCGGGCGGTGGGAGTTCGGCCCCCGGCCGTTGCCGTTGCGGTTCTTGTTGCGGCCCTGCTCCTCGCGCGGAGGAGGCGAGCCCTTCCCGGCGCCTTCGCGGCGCTCGAACTCACCGGCGAGGCCGAGCGTCCGGGCCATCGCCCGGACGTCGTGGACCTGGTCGGCGAGCACGTACGTGACCGCCGAGCCGGTCGCACCCGCGCGGCCGGTGCGCCCGACGCGGTGCGTGTAGGCGTCGCCGTCCTCGGGCACGTCGAAGTTGATGACGTGCGTGACCTCGGGGACGTCGATCCCGCGGGCGGCGACGTCGGTCGCGATCAGCACCGTCACCTCGCCGCGCTCGAAGCGCGCGAGGGCCTTCTGGCGCTGCGACTGCGACTTGTCGCCGTGCATGGCGACGGCCTCGACGTCACGGGTGCGGAGCTTCTTGACGAGCCGGTCGGCGCCGCGCTTGGTGCGGACGAAGACGAGCGTGCGGCCGCGATCGCGGGCATCGAGCTCGTCGACGAGCAGGTCGACCTTGCCGGCCTGGCTCGGGGACTCGAAGAAGCGATGGCTGATCGCCGCACGCCCACCCTCCGGCTTCGGAGCGTGGACGTGCCGGCGGGCGTCGCGGGTGTAAGCCGCGGCGACCTTCCCCGCGGCACCCTCGAGGGTGGCGGAGAAGAAGAGTGTCTGGCGATCGGCGGGGATCTTGGCGACGATCCGGTCGACGGCGGGCTTGAAGCCCATGTCGAGCATCCGGTCCGCCTCGTCGAGGACGAGGGCGCGGACGTTCCCGAGCGTCAGCGCGCGGCGCTGCAGGAGGTCCTCGAGCCGGCCCGGAGTGGCGACCAGGATGTGCGCCTTCGGGGCCTTGCGGATCTGCGGCTCCATGCCGACGCCGCCGTAGACGACCTCGACCTTGAGCGCGCGGGCGCGGGCGATCGTGTGGAGCTCGTCGACGATCTGGCGGGCCAGCTCGCGGGTCGGAGCCAGCACCAGCGCCGCGGGGCGGCGCGAGTCGGCGGCGATCAGGTCGACGAGCGGGACGCCGAAAGCGAGGGTCTTGCCCGAGCCGGTCGGCGACTGCACGAGCACGTCGCGGCCGTCGAGCACGTCTTCGATCACGAGCCGCTGGACGGGGAAGGGGGATTCGATGCCGCGGTCGGCGAGCGCGCTCGCCACGGCTTTGGACACGCCGAGATCGGCGAAGGTCTTACTCATTCTTCTGCTGCTCCTTTGAGCGTTGTTCTTTTCGGAGATTCGTCGGCCCCGAAAACGCTCGGCAGTCAGCCGAAAGTAGCGAGAAACTTAGAACCTCTCGGGCGCCGTTCGATGAACTCGAGGCAACCCGACGCCGGGCACGTTAGCAGCAAACCCCCTGGAAACGGAAATCTCCACGAAGCCGGAGCATTCCCTCGGGTTGTTCAGGGACCGCCGAACGTGTAGTCGTAGCAGGGGTCCCCGCCACAGGTGTCGGTGATGGCGCTCTGCGCGTTCGGGCGCAGGAAGTCGGACACCATCTGCTGCTCGGCGGCGGTCCGCCGCGGATTCTCGTGCGGGTCCTCTCCGGTCCGGTTCGGGATGTTCTCGATCGGCGGCACATCGGTGCCGAGGACGTCGGCGGGATCGGCGGAGAGGGGATCGTCCCGGACCGGGCCCGGGTCCCAGTAGACGAGCGCGGAGTCGGTCCACGGGTAGGTCATCTCCGGGAGGTTCCAGCCGACGTTGACGCCGGGCCAGCGGCCGTCGTAGACGATCGGCTTGTGGATCCCGGCACCGACGGTACGCGCCATGTTCTCGGCGGAGAAGTTGGTGACCTGGTGATCGCCGACCCCGATGTTCATGAGCAGCTCATGCGCCGGTGTCTCCGGCAGCGGGTTGTCGGTGACGACGTTGGCGTAGCCGTTGGACTCGCCGCGGTCCCAGAGCATCTGGACCATCGAGAGGACGAGCTGCTGGGAGAGCTCGTCCGGGTAGGCCGGATCGAGGAACGCCGCGTAGGTGTCGAAATCGACCGAGCGGTTCAGCAGGACCGAGTAGTTCATCCCGCCGACGCCGAGCGAGGCCCGGGTGAAGTCGGGGGCGACCGCGGTCAGCGCGCCGCCGAAGATGGCGCCCTGGCTGTTGCCGTTGTAGTACAGGTTCGACGTGTCGATCACCGGCGGGTTGGTCTCGTCGACCGGCCCCTCGTCGTCGACCCGGAAGGCGTCCTCGCTGACGAAACCCTGGGGGCTGACCAGAAGGCGACCGAGGTAGAGGCCGTTGAGCATCCCCTGCTGGAGCCGGTCTGCCAGCTCGGGGAAGTCGCTCATGTTCTGGAGGATCCCGATCGTGTTGCCGATGTCGGCATTCGCCATCCCGATCTCGTCGGTCGCGCAATCCATGATTCCGTGGGTGTTGCCGAGCGTCTTCTGCGGGCTCGACGTGCCCTCCCCGGCGCTCCCGAGCAGGCCGTGGCCGTAGATCGTCGGCCGCGCCGGCGTGGTCAATGCCGCGTACGGGATCATGCAGTTGAAGTTCGCCGTCCAGGTCCCGTTCTGCTGCGGCACCCCGTTCGAGTCGAGGTTCAGGCGCGATCCCGGTCCGCACGCGGGCTCGGGGCCCGCGGGGTCGGTCATGTAGCAGGGGACGGTGAACGTGCCCTGGACCCGTCGCGCCATGTCGTCGTCATCCGGCAACGGGGTGTTGGGATCCGTGGCGCTCGGCTCGTAGTTCTGGACCGAAGTCACCTCGAACTCGGGAGATTCACCCTCGACGATCCCGTCGCCGAGGTCGGTGTCGCCGAGATCGGCGAAGGCCTCGTTCCGCATCGCCAGCACGTTCTTGGCGATGTTCCCGTCGCTGGCCACGGTGAAGTCCCAGGCTAGGTAGAGGTTCCGGCGCTTGATGTCCGCCTTGCGCAGCTTCTTGAACACGTTCTCGAAGCGTCCACGCTGGTCGTTGATGGGCCCCTCGCTCGAGGGCAGGTCGTCGCGGTAGTAGCGGAAGCCTTCAGGCGCTGCGAGCGTCTGCCCGCTCGAATCCTTGAGCTTGCGCATCGCGACGATGTAGCGGTGACCGCCGGTGAAGTTCTCCGATGGGTGGATCAGGACCGCCGTGTCCGCGGGCGAGGTCGCGTTCGAGTCGATCTCGGCCCAGATCGGCCAGCGCTCGCCCGTGGTCGCATCGATGACCACGATCGGGGCGCCCTTCTTCGAGTATTTGCCGAGCTTGCGAAGGCCGACTGGATTCGTCTCCTCCAGAGCGTCCGGGTTGTCGAGGCCGGGTACGCGCACAACCATCGCCTGGCCGGGACTAAAGCCGTCGTTGCCTTCGTAGGGCGCCGCGTCCATGTGGACGTCGGATGAGTTCGCCGGCATCGCACTCGAAGTGAAATCGATTCGGCGCCCGGTGGCCGTGGAGTCGTCGGCGACCGTGTAGTAGTCGTCGGGGAACGGCAGCATGCAGCGGGAGCTGCCCTGATCGCCGATGAAGTCGCACTCGGCGGCTCGGCTCAGGTCGATCGGCTTCGGCTTGCAGGCGGAGGTGTCGCGAGTGAGACGGCGCTTCGCCGTTGCGCCCCGTCCGGAGGCGATGAGAGTCCGCCCTTCGCAACTCGCAACCTGCGATTTGCCGTCGGCGGAGAGCTCGATCTCAAGGGAGCCCCTGCCTCCCTTCGAGAGCCTGACCTTCTCCGGATCAGCCAACCGCCCGGCCCGCTCGGTGTCGAAGGTGCTGGAGGTGAGCTTGAGCTTCACTTCGACCCTCTTGCCCTTCTTCGCCTTTCTGGCGAGCTTGCCCTTCGCCTTGACCTGAACCTCGACGCCGCTCTCGAGGATGCCCCGCTGGCTGTCGCTGACGATCTTCAGCGATGCCTTCTTGCTGCTCCTGGACGGCGTCGGAGAGTCGGCGATCGCCGGCGCAGCGAACACCGCGCAGATCGAGAGAACCAGCAGCGAAACGAGCAAGCGGGCGGTCCTGGTCAAGATGGTCTCTCCTCCATTGCGTGGTACCCCTCCCCGGGGCCGTGCGTCGGCGGACGCTATCAGGGGTGGAACAGCCATGTTCCAGTTCGACCGCATCCGCGCTCACCCACGATAATCCGCGCATGGCGCTTCCCCTCCGGAACCTCATGACGGCCGCAGCCGGGCTCGTCGCCGCTGCAGCGCTGGCCGTTCCCCCGCTCGCCGCGGCCGGAGTCGCGGTCGACCCGGACAGCGGGCGGATCACCGTGCGCGGGCTCGCCGCCGCGGGGACGCTGCACGAGGCGGTCCGCACCGACGGCGGCCCCGGCGGGCGCCTCGGCTTCCTCGCCGACGGCTCCTGGAGCCATGCGACGGAGGTCGTTCGCTCCGGCCGCGAGGGCGCCGGCCGGCGCTGGGTGCTGGCGACCGACGACCCCGACGGCCGGCGGATCGTCCTCACCGTCGCGCCGCGGCGGAGCGGCGTCCAGCGGATCGACGCCGAGGTCGTCGGAGCCGGAGGCGTCGACTCAGTCGGGATCGGCTTCCGCTCCCACGGCACCGAGCGGATGCTCGGGTTCGGCGAGCGCTCCGACCACGTCGATCAGCGCGGCCACGTGGTCGAGAACTACGTCGGCGAGGGTCCCTACCAGGCGACCGAATACCCGCTGATCTCGGCCACGGTCCCGCCGTGGGGAATCCGGCAGCGGAGCGATGCGACCTATTTCCCGATGCCGTGGCTGCTCTCGACCCGCGGGTACGGGGTCCTCGCGAACAACCTCGAGACGAGCCGGTTCCGGATCGGGACCGAATCGGGAGGACAGTGGAGCGTCGAGGCCGACGCCCGCAAGCTCTCGCTGAGCCTCTTCGCCGGGCCGAAGCCACGCGACGTACTGCGGCGGCTGACGGAGACGATCGGCCGCCAGCCGCGACCGGCCGCCCCCTGGCTGTTCGGGCCGTGGGTCCAGACCGGTCACGCGAACACCGAGCCCGACGAGCTCGACCACCTCGATGCCCTGCGCGACGCCGACGCCCCCTACTCGGCCGTCGAGACCCACATGCGCTACATGCCGTGCGGCTCCGACCTCGGTCAGGAGGCGACCGAGCGCGAACGCGCAGCCGGACTCCACGCGACCGGGGCGGCCGCGCTGACCTACACGCGGGAGGCGATCTGCGCGACCTATGCCGACCCGTTCGACCGGGCCATCGACGCGGGTGCATTCCTCGAGCACCGCGACGGCTCGCCGTACACCTTCACCGCCTTCGTCGGCTCGGGCGTGACCCAGGTCGGGATGTTCGACTTCACCGACCCCGCCGCCGCCCCGATCTACCGCTCGATCCTCGACCGCGCCTACCGGGCCGGCTACGACGGCTGGATGGAGGACTACGGCGAGTACGCGCCGCCGGACTCGGTCGCCGAGAGCGGAATGGGCGGCAGGCGGATGCACAACCGCTACCCGGTCCTCTACCACCGCGAGGGCATGCGTTACGCGGAGTCGAAGCGCCGCCCGATCGTGCGCTTCAACCGCTCCGGCTTCACCGGTGCCGCGCAGCACTCGCAGATCGTCTGGGGCGGCGACCCGACGACCGGCTGGGGCTTCGACGGCCTCCGCTCGGCGATCCGCGAGGCGCTGAGCATCGGCCTCTCCGGCGTCTCCCTCTGGGGCTCGGACGTCGGCGGCTTCTTCACCCTCTCCGACCAGACACTCGACCCCGAGCTGCTCGCCCGCTGGATCGAGTTCGGCGCGTTCTCGGGCGTGATGCGAACGAAGGCCGAGGGGATCGGCGTGCCGATGTCGGCCCGGCCGCAGGTCTGGGAGCAGCCGACGCTGCCGATCTACCGCCGCTACGCGAAGCTCCGCACCCAGCTCTATCCCTACCTCGTCGCCGCCGACCGCGCCTACGCCCGCTCGGGGATGCCGATCATGCGCCAGCTCGCCCTCGCCTACCCCCGCGACCGGCGGGCCACCGGGCGCGACGGCGAGTTCCTGTTCGGGCCCGACCTGCTGGTCGCACCCGTGTACGAGCCCGGGGCGACGTCCCGCAGCGTCTACCTGCCGCGCGGTGACTGGGTCGAGCTCTGGGACGCCGTCGGCTTCCGCCCCGGCAACGGGAGCTTCCGGCTCGAGCGCCGCGCGTCGGTCGTCGGCGGCAGCCCGCGCGCGGTCGAGGCGGACGCGCCGCTGCGCGAGATCCCCGTCTTCGCCCGCGCCGGAACGCTGCTGCCGATGCTGCCGCCGAACGTCGAGACGCTGGCCGAGTACGGCGACGAAGATCACGTCAGCCTCGGCGACCGCCGCGGGCACCTGCACGTGATCGCGCTGCCGCGCGACGACAGCACCGCGCCCTTCGGCCAGTCCGGGACGCTGCGATCGTCGGAGGGCGACGGCACCTGGCGCCTCCGCGTCGACTCGCCCCGGCCCGTGCGGCTCGACCTCGAGGCTTCGCTCTCGACGCTGCGGCACCCGTTCCGCCCCCGCGTCGTCGAGGTCGACGGCAGGCGGCTCAGCGGCGGCTGGGGCTACGACCCGGAGACGAAGGTGCTGCGAGTGAACGCCCGAATCGCCTCCGGGACGATCACCGCCTCGCGCTGAGCGCCGCTACTTCCCCTTGAGGGTCGTGATCTTCAGGCCCTTGTCGCTCCTGATCTCCGCGTTCGTGTAGAGCATCGGGATGAACTTGCTGTCGGAGAACTGCTCGGTCTGATCGCTGTAGTGCTTGCTGGACTCGTTCTCCGACTGCGAGTAGGTGAGCAGCCAGTGCCCCTTCGGGCCGTTCGGCTTCAGCTCGGTCATCTGAACCGTGCTCGAGCCGTAGTTGACCTGGCCGTACGCGTACTCGGGATCCTCTGGATCGAAGTTCGAGTTGATGTTCTGCCAGCAGCCGGTCGAGCAGCCGTGGATCGGGATGTGCTTCCCGTTCTTGCCGAGCGCGAACTGGACGTCGCCGTAGCTCGCGTCGAGCGGGATGTCCTGGTCGCGCAGCTCCTGGACGGCCTCGCCCAGCGCCGCGATCGAGTCGGCGTTGTCCTCGTTCAGAGTGTTCGGCGTCGTCAGCGGCAGGTTCACGTCGAACGGGACGTCCCAGAACGTGCCGGCGCCCGACTTCTGCCACCAGATGTTGAAGAGCCAGCCGCCCGGTGAGTCGAGCAGGCCGGTCTCGTCGTACTCGTCGAGGATCGGGCACGCCTCGGTGACGTCGACGCCGCCGATCATCGGGTTGTCCTCGCAGATTCCCACGAGGCCGTCGCGGGTGAGCTCCGCCCCGAGGCTGCGGTCGCCTAGCCACATGTTCGTCATGTTCTTCAGCGTGAAGCCGGGCGTGCCGCCGAGCCCGTCGGAGGCGTTCATCCGCTGGGCGACCATCTCGTGGCCGAGCCGGGTGCGAAGACCCTGGGCGCAGTCCTCGCAGCCGATGATCGGGCTGAAGCCGGTCAGCGGGTCGTCGGCGTTCGTCTGCCAGTAGGAGTCGTTGGCGTTGAGGACGTAGTCGTCGCGGAACTGGATCGGCAGGTTCGAGGGGCCGAAGATGCCCTTGACGGCGGCGTCGGAGTCGTCACCCCACCCGCAAGCCGAAGTCGAGCCGTCGAGCGGGATGATCCCGGTCGCGCTGAAGATGACCGTCGAGATCCCGGGCTTGATGCAGGTGTCGATCTTCTCCTGGGTCACGTTCGGCACCACCGTGTCGTCGGTGTAGAAGGCGCGGCCCTTGTCGTCGGCGCCGATGGTGTTGACCCACGGGTTGCCCTGGTACTTCGACTGAGCCTTGACGAGGTCCTTGGCGCTCTTCGCCTTGCCCATGTTCAGCCAGGTGTCTGCCGAGCGGATCTGGTCGTTGGCGTCGCCCAGCGCGAACACGGTGGTGTCGGACCAGCTCAGCCCGACGCCCGGCCGAGCGAGGATCGGGCCGAGCCGCGAATACCAGAACGTCGTCGTCTCCTCGCCGCCGCCCTTCACCGGCACCGTCACGGACCGGTGCGTCATCGGCACCGACTCGCCGTCGTACATGTAGCTGGTCGGGTCGCTCGGATCGAGCTCGAGCTCGAACAACGTGAACCGCTGGGCGGTCGAGACCGTGTGGCTCCAGGCGACGTGCCGGTTGTGGCCGATGTTGATCGCCGGGAAGCCCATCAGGCTCGAGCCGATCGCGTTCATCTCGCCCGGGATCTGGATCTGCATCTCCCAGAAGCGGTCGATGCCCTTCCACGGGAAGTGGGGATTCGCGAGGACGAGGCCGTTGCCCGACTGCGAATCCTCCTCGCCGACCCCGAGCGCGTTCGAGCCGAGCTTGGCGGCGTCGGCGTGATCGTCGTTGATGTCGTAGGGGGAGCCGGGCAGAGCCTCGGCTGCGTCCTTCAGCGACACCTCGGGGGCGGCGTTCATCGTCGGCGGCGGCTGGGCGGCGACGAAGTCGGAGATGAAGTTCTGGGAGCTGGCGAGCAGGTCCGCCTGGTAGATCCGCCGCCAGACGTCGATCGCCCCGATCGGCTTCACCCACTTCTTCCCGCGGCAGGACGGATCGGGGATGTCGTCGACGCCGATCTTCTCCAGGTAGGCGTTATAGCCGGCGGCGTAGCCGCGGATCGCCGCTCGCGCGTCCTTCGACGGGCTCTGGACCCCCTTCGCGTCCAGCAGCTTCTCGATCCGCCGCGAGTCGATCACGGATTGCCAGAAGAAGTCGGAGTCGAGGTTGTTGACCGGGCCGGCGGCGCTCTGCGGCGAGGTGCCGCCGGGACCGAAGTACTTCGAGCGGCGGGCCGACGTCGTGACGTTGTTGTTCGCGAACGTGCAGATGTTCTGCTTCGCGAACGCGTAACCGACGCCGTAGCCGGCCGAGCCGTAGTTGTCCGCCTTGATGTGCGGGATGCCATAGCTGGTCTCGCGGATCTTCGCCTTGTAGCCGGAGGCCGGGGCGACCAGCGCAAGCGCTCCGACGGCGACTGCGAGCGCGACGAGCGCGCGCGGGACGATCATGGGACTCAGCGACATCTCTCCTCCTCGTTCCTCCTGCCCGCGCGGCAGCCTAACGCCACCGGCAACGGTCGGCGCCACCCGCATAGGGTGATGCTCCCGTGGCCACCTGGACGAACTTCGCCGGAGATCAGACGTGCGCTCCCGCGGCATTCGAACGGCCGCGGAACCGGCGCGAGCTCGCGCGGGCGATCGGCGCCGCCCGCTCCGCCGGAAGGACCGTCCGGGTCGCCGGCGCCGGTCACTCGTTCACCGGCGCGGTCCTGACCGACGGGACGCTGCTGTCACTGGACCGGCTCGCCCGGGTCGTCGACGTCGAACGCGCCTCCGGGCTGGTCCGGGTCGAGGCCGGGATCCGGCTCGGCGCGCTCAGCGAGGTGCTCTGGGACAACGGCCTGGCGTTCGCCAATCTCGGTGACATCGACGTTCAATCGCTGGCCGGCGCGGCGTCGACGGGCACGCACGGGACCGGTGTCGCCCACGCGAACGTCTCCGCGTCCCTGCGATCGATCGAGCTGATGCTCGCCGACGGCGAGCTCGTCGAGCTGAACGCGGACGTCGATCGCGACGGCTGGCGGGCCGCCCGGGTGGCGATCGGATCGCTCGGCGTGATCACCGAGGTCACGCTGGCGGCGGTGCCCGCTTTCACGCTCGACTCGGTCGAGACGACGGCGCCGATCGAGGAGACGCTCGACCGCTTCGACGAGCTCGTCGCCGCCGACGACCACTTCGGGCTCTTCACGTTCCCCCACAGCGATCTCGCGATCGTCAAGTCGAGCAACCGGATCGACAGCGCGCCGAGGCCGCGGCCGGCGCCGCTCGAGTGGTTCGACGACGTCGCCATGACCAATTACGCCTTCTGGGGCATCTGCCTGCTCGGCCGGGCGCGGCCGGCGATGATCCCGGCGCTGAACCGGCTGACCTCGCGGCTCGCCGGGACGACGCGGGTCCGAGACCGCTCCTACCGGGTGTTCCGCACCCCCCGGCGGGTGCCGATCACCGAGATGGAGTACGCGATCCCGCGAGACGTCGCCGCGACCGCCGTCCGCGCCGTCCGTGCGGTCGCCGAGTCGGAGCGCTTCGACGTCCCGGTCCCGATCGAGGTCCGGGTCGCGGCCGCCGACGACGCCCTACTCAGCCCCGCCCACGAGCGGGACGTCTGCTGGATCGCCGTGCACCAGTTCGCGGGGCTCGACTTCGAGCGCTACTTCCGGGCGGTCGAGGAGGTGCTGATCGGGTTCGGCGGCCGCCCGCACTGGGGCAAGCGGCACTTCCGCACTGCGGAGGAACTGCGCGGTGCCTACCCCGAGTGGGACCGGTTTGCGGCGGTCCGCCGAAGGCTCGACCCCGCCGGCACCTTCACCAACGCCTACGTCGAGCGCGTCCTCGGCCCGGCCGGATGAGCTATCCGCTGCTCCACGAGCGCTGGCCGGCGCTGCGGCGGACCCTCCCCCACCTGCCCCTGGACGACCGGCGGCCGACCCCGGTCGCGCCGCTCGACGAGCTGGCGGCGAGCGCGGGGCTCGAGGCCGGGCTGCTGTGGCTCAAGGACGATGGCGCCTACGGGACCGGCGGTTGGGGCGGCAACAAGGTCCGCAAGCTCGAGTGGCTGCTCCCCGACGTCCGCCGCCGCGGCCGCCGGACCATTCTCACGGTCGGCGGAATCGGCACTAACTGGGGCCTGGCGGCGGCGCTGTACGGCCGCGACCAAGGGCTCGGGGTCGCCCTCGCGCTGATCGACCAACCCGTCGACGAGCACGTCCGCGCGCAGCTCGAGCGGCTGCGGGCGTCCGGCGCGACGATCCACCGGACCCACACCAAAGCCCGGACGATCGCCGCCGCGCCCTGGCTGATGCTGCGCCACAGCGCCGGCCTCCGCCCGCCCTACTTCCTGCCCGCCGGCGGGTCCTCGCCGCTGGGTGCCGTCGGCTACGTCGAGGGCGGGCTCGAGATCGCCGCTCAGGTGAAGGCCGGCGCGATGCCGGAGCCCGCGCACGTCGTCACCGCGGTCGGCTCCGGCGGGACCGCGGCGGGGCTGGCGCTCGGCCTCAGGCTCGCCGGCCTCGGGACGCGGGTGACCGGAGTCGTCGTCAACGACACGCTCCGGCTCGATTCGGCGGCGCTGCGAAAGCTCGCCGGCCGGACCGCGAAGCTGCTCGCCGAACGCGGTGCCTCGGCGGCCGCCGAGGCGCGAGACCTCAGGCTCGAGTCGGTCGCCGACTGGCTCGGATCCGGCTACGGCCATCCGACCGGGGAATCGGAGCGGGCGCGGACCCTCGCCGCCGGCACCGGGCTCGGGCTCGATCCCGTCTACACGGCGAAGGCGATGGCGGCGACCCTGGCGCTGAGTGCTTCGGGCCGGCTCGGCGGCCCGGTCCTGTTCCTGCAGACCGACGGCCCGCGAACGGGCGCCGGCACGGCCTGAGCTCAGATCACCCGGGCGAGGAACTCGAGCTGGTCGGCGGCGATCCGGCCGGCCGCCTCGGCGCTCAGCGGCTCGAAGTGGTCGTAGGGGTAGCGATGGAGCTCTCCGCGCGGCGCCCGCGTGGCGACGCGCTCGACCGCGCCGTGATCGACGGTGATGTCGCGCTCGCCGAGTCCGACCCAAACGGGCGCCGCGATCCGGCGGGCGCGGCGGACCGGCCGGAACATGGCGACGGTCGCGAAGACGCCGGGCGAGATCTCGTTCCGCCAGGGAGAGCCGGGCTCGACGGCTGCGGCGAAGCCCTCGGCCTCGCCGGGCATCGTCATCGCGCCGTGCTCGCCGGGCGGAGCCGTGACCGCGACGAGGTTGTGACGGCCGGCGAGGTCGGCGACCGCCCGCGGGAGGATCCAGGCCGAGAGCTTCGGCGGCGTGACGAGGACACGCTTGAAGCCGTCGGCGAACGGGCAGATCACGACCACGGCGGCGAGGTCACCGCGGCCCGCCGCGACCTCGAGCGCGTGGCCGCCGGCGAACGAGTAGCCCCAGAGGACGATGCCCCCGGGCTCGACCCCGTCGCGGCCGGCGGCGTAGGCGATCGCGTTCCGCCAGTCCTCCTGCTGCTCGGACGCCCGGAACCGCTGCCGCCGCTCGCCGCCGGAGTCGCCGAGGTTGCGGTGGTCGAACAGCAGGACGGCGAAGCCCGCGGCGGCGAAGCGCTCCGCGTAGGCGGGCAGGCCGTCGTGGCGCGTCAGGCTGAAGCCGTTGGCCATCACGATCGCCCGGCCGTCGGGCTCGGCCGCCGGCTCGTACCACCAGCCGGCGCAGCGCTCGCCGCCGGAGGTGAAGGTGACGTCGGAACGGACGATCGGCACGGCGGGCGCAGCGGTCACGCGGCCACCCTAGCCGCGAACGCGACGGCCGCGACGCCTCCTCAGCCGAGGATCATGCAGGTGGTGGTCGCCGACGCGAAGAGCCGCTCGCCGGACTCATCGGTCAGCCGCGCCTGCGCGGTCGCCTGCCGCCGGCCCCGGTAGGTCACCTCCCCGACCGCTCGGACCCGCTCGGACTCGCGGGTGATCGGCCGCATGAACTTGACCTCGAGCCCGGCGGTCGTGTAGCCGACGCCGGCCTCGAGCGTGGTGTGAACGGCGCACCCGAGGACCGAGTCGAGCAGCGTCGCGGCGTAGCCGCCGTGAACGGTCCCGATCGGGTTGTAGTGCTCCTCGCCGGGCTCGCCCTCGAAGACGACGACCCCCGGCTCGACGTCGACGGGCTGCATCCGCATCAGCACCGCGATCGGCGGCGGCGGGAGCTCGCCGGAGGCGATGGCGCGCATGTAGTCGATGCCCGCCATCGCCGCACCCGCGCCGGCGGCGGGCAACGGGTCCTGCCAGACGATCGTCCGGCTCCGCGTCGCCTCCGGCGAGCGCTCGGCGTGAACCGCCGCCGAGTCGACCGCCGTCACCGGCGG
>JADFCZ010000044.1 GCA_018263295.1 Conexibacter sp. | reverse complement strand
TGCCGCTCCCACCGGCGCCGGGTACATCAGGTCAGCCATGATCTCGCGGCTGGTCAGCGCGAAGGGCTGCTTGACCCTGGTCGCCTTGCGCGTCTTGTCGATCTCGTTGGGCCTCATCGTGGCCTCCTCCTCCGCGACTCCCCGCGGATGTGAGTTGCTTGACGAAACCGAGCGTACCGGAATCGGGCGCCCTAAGTTGCTTGATGCAACCCAGTGTGCCAAGATCACGTAACGATGCTGAAGCGCGACTACGACCAGGTCTGCTCCGTGGCCCGCTCGCTCGAGGTCCTCGGCGAGCGCTGGACGCTGCTCGTGATCCGTGACGTCTTCTACGGAAAGCGCCGCTTCGACGAGATCGCCGAGGATCTCGGCGTCGCCCGCAACGTCCTCGCGACCCGGCTCGGGCGCCTCGTCGAGGAGGGCATCCTCGAGAAGCGCGCCTACCAGGAGCGCCCGCCCCGCTACGAGTACTTCCTGACCGAGAAGGGGATCGACCTCTGGCCGGTGATGGTGACGATGATGCACTGGGGCGACCGCTATCTCGCCGAGGGGTCCGGCCCGCCCGTGGTCATCCACCACAAGGAATGCGGCGGCGAGGTCGACGACCGCGGCTACTGCGAGCGCTGCGGGAAGCGGCTAGAGGCGCGCGACGCCTTCGCCGAGCGCGGGCCGGGCCTGACTACGGCCCGCTGAGCCCTACGGCGTGGTTCCGCCGTTGGCGTTGCCGCCGCCGTTGTCCTGGATCCCCGGCGCATAGGCGTCGTCCGGATAGCCGTCGCCGTCGGTGTCGGTCCCGGCCGGAGGCGCTGCGGCCGCCGGATCGACCGGAGCGGTCGTCGAGGTCGTGTCGTAGGTCGCCGACGACGAGGCGGTGTCGCTCGAGTAGGACGAGAGGTCCGCCGGGTCCTTCGGTGCCGGGTAGTCGCGGCAGCCGTCCGTCGCCACGGCCGTCATGTAGTCGTTCCAGATCGGGGCCGAGAGATCGGCGCCGTAGCCGGGCAGTGGCGTCCGGGCGTCCGGGTTGCCGGTCCAGACCGCGGTCGAGATGTCCGGGGTGTAGCCGACGAACCAGGCGTCGGACTGCTCCTCGGTCGTGCCGGTCTTGCCGGATGCGGTGCAGCCGGCGAGGTCGTAGCCGGCGGCGGTGCCGAAGTCGAGCGTCCCCTCCATGACGGTGGCGACGGTGTAGGCGACGCCGTCGGAGATCACCCGGGTCCCCTCGGGGTTCTCGGGCTTGTCGACGTCGCCGTTCGGGAACACGACCTTGGTGATCGCGGTCGGGTCGTGGTGGACCCCGCCGTTGGCGATCGTGGCGTAGGCGTTAGACATCTCGAGCACCGTGCAGCACGTGCTCGTGCCGCCGAGCGCCTCGGCCGGGACGCCGAGCAGGTCGGAGGTGATCCCGAGCTTGTGGGCCATGTCGATGAAGTTCTCGGGACCGACGTCGATGCCGAGCTGCGCGTAGACGGTGTTGACCGAGTTCGCGGTCGCGTTGGCCAGGGTCAGCGATCCGCCGCCTCCGCCGCTGACGGTCCAGGGCTCGCTGCCCGGGGGCGTCAGCGTGATCGTCGAGGGTGCCGGATAGGACGTCGTGTTCGGGTCGATGCCCTGGTCGACGGCGGTCGTCAGCACGAACGGCTTGAACGAGGAGCCGGGCTGGCGCTCGCCGTCGGCGGCGAGGTTGAACTGGCTCGTGTCGTAGGACTGCGAGGAGGCCATCGCGATGATCGCGCCGGTGTTCGTGTCGGTCGAGACCAGGGCGCGGGCGGCACCGGTGATGATCGGCGCGTTGGCGATCGCCTGTTCGGCCGCCGCCTGGTCGGTCGGGTTGAGCGTCGTGTAGACCTCGAGTCCGCCCTGGCGCACGGTCTTGAGGCCGTACTCCTCGATCAGTTCTGCTTGGACGAAGTCGAAGAAGAAGGGCTGTCCACGGGTCTCGTAGGTGTACCCGCGATCGAGGCCGGGGCCGGTCTGCTTGACCTCCTCGGCCTTCGCCGGGGTGATGTAGCCCTGCTCGGCCATCGCATCGAGCACCTCGTTGCGGCGCTTGATCGCCGCCTCCGGGTTGGTGAAGGGGTTGTACTCGGAGGGCGCCTGCGGGAGGCCGGCGAGCATCGCCGACTCGCGCAGGCCCAGGTCCTCGACGTCCTTGCCGAAGAAGACCTCGGCCGCGGCCTGGACGCCGACGGCGGAGCGGCCGTCGGTGGTGCCGTAGGTGGCGGTGTTCAGGTACTCGTTGAGGATCTGGTTCTTCGAGTGCTCGTCCTCGTACTGCTGGGCCATCGCGGCCTCTTGGATCTTGCGCTCGATGTTGTCCTTGGGGTCGTCGATGTAGAGGTTGCGGACGAGCTGCTGGGTGATCGTCGAGGCGCCCTGACGGACCTCGCCCGCCTCGGCGTTGGCGATGGCGGCGCGGATGATCGCCGCGTAGTCGACCCCGCCGTGCTCGTAGAAGTTCTCGTCCTCGATCGAGATCGTCCCCTCCTGGAGATCCTTCGGGATCTTCTTGAGCTTGACCGGCGTCCGGAGGATGTCGGACTGCACGAAGCCGAGGCTGTTGCCCGCGGCATCGAAGATCTGCGTGTTGGCGCCGTCGTCGGCGGGCCGGAGGGTGTCGATGTCGGGCGCGTCGGCGCGGACGTTGAGGACCCAGATGGCGAGGCCGCCGACACCGCAGGCGACGATCGCCAGCACGCCGGCGAGCACGGCCATCACCTTCTTGCCGGCGGACCCGCCCGAGCGCGCCTGCCGCCTCTGTCGCGATCGCATTGACATCGGGGAGAACCAGAAAGGGTACCGGCCCTCCGGCGGCGGCCCGTCAGGACGGGAGCGATCGTGCAACCCCCGCCGGGCGCAGGTTTGGGCGAAATCCGGAAAGGATCAGCCGCAGACGGGCCAGGGGCTCGTGCCCTGCTGCCGCTTCAGGTGCACGGCGACGACCGCCTGCGTCTTGTACGTGTAGCGGATCGGGTCGCCGCCCGGTGACTTCGGAGAGGTCCGCCAGGTCGACTTCATGAACTGGAAGGCGCCGCGGTAGGCGCCGCCGCCGCCGATCGCCTTCGGATCGCCGCCGGACTCGCACTCGGACGTGTTCCGGGCCCAGCGCTTGTCGCGCTTCGAGACCTGCTCCCAGAGGCGGACGTACTTGGACGCCGTCGCGCCGTCCCCGCCCCCTCCGCCTCCACCGCCGGTGCCGATCCCGCCCGAGGCGGGCGCGACCGCAGTGCAGGCGAACAGGGCCAGGAGGGCAACCAAGGCGGTTGCGGCGATCGCGAACCCGATCAACGCGGGTCGCGTGGCGCGGGCATCGAAGAAGTCGGTGCTCATGCGGTGCGGAACGTTAGCAAAGCGTTAGCAAATGATGTTGGTGGCATTGGCGCCGATCGCCCGAGCGACGACCGACGACAACAATGTCGGCTGATCCTGCGCTACCCTGAGCCCTGGTCGCCGCGGTTCATGCCGGAGCGCGATCCCCCACAAAGCAGCTTTAGGCCGAGACGGGATCCAGGGGACGAGGGGCCACTCCCCCGAACGGCTCACAGAGATGCGTTCCAGCCCATTGGGGGTTGCAATGCGTCAGACCCATAACGAACGATCCACCCGTGAGACATCGGGCCGGACGATCCGCGACAAGCGCGACCGCGAGTTGATCGAGCGGTGGTGTGAGACCCGCGATCCGGAACTCCGCGATCGCCTGATCGAGCGCTTCCTGCCGCTGGCACGGGCGCTCGCCGGTCGCTACAGCGCCGGCATGGAGCCGTACGAGGACCTGCTCCAGGTCGCCAGCGAAGGTCTCGTCAAGGCCGTGGATCGATTCGATCCCGCCCGTGACGTGAACTTCTCGAGCTACGCGACGCCGTTCATCCTCGGCACGCTCAAGCATCACTTTCGCGACAACACCCAGCCGATGCGGGTCCCCCGCAGCCTCCAGGAGGAGATCGCCAGGGTGAACTCGTTCGCGACGGCATTCCGGGCCGAGCACGGGCGCGAGCCGACGGTCCCCGAGCTCGCCCGGGAATCGAGGTGCTCGGTCGAGACGGTGCTCGAGGCGCTTGCCGCCGACCGCACAAAGACCCCGATCTCGCTCGATCGGCCGGCGACCGGCGACGGCGAGGACGAGGCGCAGCCGTTCTCGGAGACGATCCCGAGCCACGACCTCGGATTCGACGCGGCCGAGGCCCGGTTCGCGATGAGCGCCGTCGAGCTCGACCCCTCCGAGCGCGAGGCCCTGCGGCTCCGCTACGAGGAGGACATGACCCAGCGCCAGATCGGCGAGGAGATCGGCGTCTCGCAGATGCAGGTCTCGCGGATCCTGCGGCGCGCGCTCAACAAGCTCCTCGCCGCGGTTCGGGGTGAGGGCGACCAGGGCCCGACCAGGCAGGCGGCGTGACCTGAAAGGCCGGGCACGTTTTCCGGCCGGCGCCGGGGGAACGACGAGACCATGCTCGAAAGGCCCGACACGGATACGGCGGCGGTTCGGCTCACGTTCCCGGCGGGGGACTCGAGGGCGGACCTGAACGCCATGGTCCTCGCCGGCGGCGGTGAGGCCCTCGGTCTCGAACCGGCGCAGTCCGCCGGGCTCCGGGTGGCGCTGGCCGCCGAATCGGCGGAGGCGCTGTCGCGCCACGGGGCCGAGGAGCCCTGCGAGGTCAGCATCGAGCTCGACTTCGAGCCCGACGGGCGGAGGATCAGCCTGACCGCGGCGGAGCGAACGTCGACGAGCTCGTCGTGCCGGGACGGCGGTCCCGAGTGGTCGAACCCGGCCGCCGTCGAGCCCGCCGAGGAGATCCTCGCCGAGTTCGCCGGCTCCACCTTCGTCCGCTCGATCCTTCCCCGCGTATTCGCCCGGGTCGCGCTGGAGGCCGAGGCGACGCTGGGCGCCGTGACCCGCTGCACCGCCCTCGGGGATCAGCTGGCGTCGGCGGTCGTCCCGGACTGCCGGACCGACTTCGAGGTTCGCGTTCACCGCCGGAACGATTCGCTTGAAGTCGCGATTCGATCCTCCTCTGAACGGGTATTGAAGTCGATGGCCGCGGCCTGGCCCGCCGTCGCCGAGTGGCACGGGGCGGGATCCGGTGCGACCCTCACATTGCGGACCGTGCTCCAGGCACACTGAAGAGACGGGATCCGCCCACCCTTCGAACCGACCGACATGTCAGCGAACTCCGAGAACCACGATCGCCGTCGCGAGATCTCGCGCGGAATGGTCGGGCTGTTCAAGGAGTTCGTCGGCCGCGGTCCCACGGACGCCCACACGTTCGTCAACGACGGGATTGTCGTCGTCCTGCTCCGCGACACCCTGACCGTCGCCGAGAAGACGCTCGCCGAAGGTGAGCGCGCAGCGCTCGTCCGCGAGGTCCGGCGCGGTTTCCAGGGTGCGATGCGGCAGAAGGCGATTCAGCTCGTCCAGGAGCAGACCGGCTGCCGGGTCGAGGCCTTCCTCAGCGACAACTCCGTCTTCCCCGATTACGCGGTCGAGGTCTTCGTCCTCGAGCGCCCGCTCGGCGACGGCGAGGACCCGGCCGAGGTCTACGAGGTGCCCTCCGGGCTCGAGTGAGGTCCGGGGCCCGCGGCGGGCATAGGTCGGGCCCTGCGACTAGACGTCCTCGCTGACTATCGTCCCGCGCTCGGGGGTGAGTTGGTTGAGGATTGCGAGCCAACGGTCGCAGCGGCCCGGGTCGTCGACGACCGTCGTCAGCGTCGGCACCCGCCGGCGCACCGATCGCAGCTCGTCGCCGTGCGGCTTGCGGCCGCCGTCGAAGCCCCTGATTCCGCGCAGGGCGGTCGCGCCGGCGGCGCCGGCGTCACGGAGCCGCCGGACGGCCTCGACGTGCAACGGCCGGCCGGCCGCATGGTCCTGCTCGCTCGCGTAGAGGGTCAGCCGCCGGCTGCCGGAGCCGGTGGCGGGCGGCGGCACGAGGACCCCACCGTCCCGCTTGCAGACGTGGGTGCGCTCCCAGGTCACGACCGCGTCGCCGAGCCCGGGCCCGAGATCGCCGGCGACGCTCGCGAGAGCGCGCGTCGAGCCGACGGCGAGGACGAGCGCGGGAACGTCGTCGTTGCGCGCGAAGAAGCCGGCCCGGCGCCGAACGCCTCCGAGGATCCCGTCGACCCCGATCAGCGCAACGGCCGCATCCGCTCCGGCGTCGCTCAGACGGTCGACCAGCCACTCGTGAGCCGGGCGTCCGCCCACGCTGCGCCCGCGGCCGACGAAGACGGCAAGCTTCGCCCGATCCCCAGCCGCACCGCCGATCCCGGTTGCGTCCAGCGAGATCTCCTCGAGGGTCACCAAACCTTCGAAGGGGAGGGCGCCGATCCGGGCCGCGACCGCCTCGATCGGCCCTCGCTCGCCGACGCCGATTGCGACCACGGGAAGATCCTCCGAAAGCGTCAGCAGCCGGTCGGTGCGGAGCCGGTGCTTGTCCCCGAATCCCTCGGCCCCACGCATCACGATCGCGCCGTGCATGCCCGTGTCCTCGAGCTCGGCGATCACCCGGTCGGCCAGGAACCGGCCGTCGAGCCGGTCCCGCTCCCCGAAGAAGGCCGTCACCCTGGCCCCCTTCACAGCGCCTCCCCCAGCTTCAGCCCGAGCCAGGCAAGAGCGACGCCGAAGACCAGGCTGACGGCGATGTTCGCGGCGGCGGCCCGGCCGTCGCCCTCCTCGGCCAGCCGCTGCGTCTCGAGCATCCACGTGCTGAACGTGGTGAACGATCCGATCAGTCCGGTCGCGAACAGCCGCAGGCTCTCTTCGCCGATCCCGGCCCCGACCAGGACCCCGAGCACGAGACTGCCGGCGAGGTTGACGACGAGGGTTCCGGCCGGGAAGTCGCCGGAGCGGCGTGCGGAGACGACTCCGTCGAGCAGCAGCCGGCCGATTGCCCCGGCGCCGCCGAGCAGACCCACCGCGACGACGGTCGCCGCGCTCACGCGAATCGGGCCCTCCGGACCAGTCCCGACGCGAGGTGAACGAGCGCCAGGCCGGCCGCGATGCTGACCGCCGCGTAGGCGAGCGCCAGCCCGGTGGCGCCGCCCTCGAGCATCCGGACGATCTCGAGCTGCATCGTTGAGAACGTGGTCAGGGCGCCGCAGAAGCCGGTCCCGAGCAGCGGCCGCCGGTAGGCGGAGAGCGGCAGTCGCTCCTGCAGCCGGGTCGTGAAGTAGCCGAGGGCGAATGTGCCGAGCAGGTTCGCGGCGAACGTCGGCCACGGCCACTCGAGCGGGCCGTTCGGCATCGCCTCGATCAGGCCGAGGCGGGCGACCGCGCCGACGAAGCCACCCGCGAACACGGCCGCGAGCTCCCTGCGGTCGGGCAGTGGCATCGGCCCCTCAGCGCGGTGCGCGGGGACCGAGGAGGACCTGCTGCAGGAGCCCGATCAGCCGGTCGCGCTCGCCGGGCTCGAGGCCGGCGAGGAGCTCGTCCTCGGCGCGCAGCAGCACCGGCCGGGCACGCTCGAGCCAGTCCGTCCCCCGCCTGGTCACCTCGAGCGCATAGGCGCGACGGTCGGCGGGGTTGCGCCGCCGCTCGACCAGCCCCGCGCCCTCGAGATCGTCGACGACCGCCACGACCGAGGTCCGGTCTTTGCCGATCAGCTCGCCGAGCGTCTGCTGCGACATCGGCCCGGCCGAGTCGATGATCGAGAGGGCGCCGAAGTGCATGCCGGAGAGCCCCACACCCTCCTCGCGGAGGACCGCCACCGACTCGGCCGCCCACCGCTGATGCAGCTTCGCGAGCAGGTAGCCGATCCGCTCGGCCAGCATCGGCTGGACGTCGGTGGCGGTCGGACCCTGGATCTCGGGGGCGGATGACATGCGGTCGAAGGATTCGCTACCTTGATCATCAGTCCTGCTGACGATCAGTTTGACTGGCTATCTGTTTCAACTGTACAAGGGGTGCTCGATAGATGAGCCGTAAGCAATGGACGCTGCTCGCCGTCTGCGTCGCGACTTTCATGCTGTTGATCGACGTGACCATCGTCAACGTCGCTCTGCCGGAGATCCAGCGCGACCTCGATGCGAGCCTTTCGAGCCTGCAGTGGGTAGTCGACGCCTATGCGCTGACCCTCGCCTCCTTCCTCCTCGTCTTCGGCTCGCTCGGCGACCGGCTCGGCCGCCGGCGCGTGTTCTCGATCGGCTTCGGCGTCTTCACGGCCGCGTCATTCCTCTGCGGGCTCGCGTCGGACCCGACGATCCTCAACTTCTCCCGCGGCCTGCAGGGCGTCGGCGCAGCGGCGATGTTCGCCACCGCCCTGGCGCTGATCGCCCAGGAGTACGAGGGCCGTGAGCGGGCCCGGGCGGTCGGGATCTGGGGGGCCACGGTCGGCGGCGCCGTTGCGATCGGCCCCCTCGTCGGCGGGGTCATCACCGACGGTCTCGGCTGGGAGTGGATCTTCTTCGTCAACGTCCCGATCGGGCTCGCCGCGATCGCGATCACCGAGACGCGCCTCGTGAACGTCAAGGCGACCGATCCGAAGCCGATCGACTGGGTCGGGCTCGTCACCTTCTCGGCCGCTCTGTTCCTGCTGATCTTCGGGCTGATCCGCGGCAACGCCGAGGGCTGGGGCAGCGCCGTCATCGTCGCCTGCCTCGGCGCGGCAGTCCTCCTGCTCGCCGCCTTCCTCGCGGTCGAGCTTCGCCGCGACAACGCGATGCTCGACATGACCCTGTTCCGGAAGCCGTCGTTCACCGGCGTCTCGATCGCCGCCTTCTGCCTCTCGGCGGGGATGTTCGCGATGTTCCTCTATCTGACCCTCTACATGCAGGACGTCCTCCGCTTCTCGCCGCTCGAGACCGGTCTGCGGTTCCTGCCGCTGACGCTGATCTCGTTCGTCGTCGCGCCGTTGTCGGCCCGGCTGTCGGACCGAGTGCCGTTCCGGGCCCTGATGGGCACCGGGCTGCTGCTGGTCGGGATCGGCCTCGTGCTGATGAACGGGATCGACCCCGGCGACGACTGGACGACGCTGCTGGCCGGGTTCATCGTCGGCGGCGCCGGGATCGGGATGACCAACCCCGGCATCGCCTCGGTGGCGATCGGCGTCGTCGAGCCGGCCCGGGCGGGGATGGCGTCCGGGATCAACAGCACCTTCCGCCAGGTCGGGATCGCGACCGGGGTCGCCGCTCTCGGCGCCGTCTTCCAGGCGCGCGTCGACGCCAAGCTGGCCGACCTGCTGCCGCAGGCCCCGCCCGCGTTCTCCGAGGCCGTCTCTGCCGGCGCCGTCGAGAGCGCCCTGCCCTCGATCCCGCCGCAGTTCCGCGATC
>JADFCZ010000043.1 GCA_018263295.1 Conexibacter sp. | reverse complement strand
TTGCCGAGGGCGGCGTTGAGGTCCACCCCGCGACCGCGGAACGCGACCGCGGCATCGGCCATCCACGTCTGGAACGCGGCACGCGTCGGCTCGTCGAAGGCCCGGAAGATCTCGTCGAGCTGGACGGCGTCGGAGACCTGGGCATCGGGCAACGTCCCACCCTCGGGAAGCGGCGGCGCGTCCGCGTCGCCCGGGGTCAGCTCGACGTAGGTCTCGCCGAGCAATGTCTTTTGCCGCAGCATCGCTCTGGTGTCCGAGGGAATCGGGGCGTACTTGGGGTCGATCTCGAGCGTTGCGTCGGCGAGCCCGTCGTCGCTGAGCTCGATCGCCTTGACCTTGCCCACCGAGACCCCGGAGATCCTGACGTCCGACTCGACCGCGACCTGGCTGGCCTCGTCGAAGTGGACGTCGACGCGGTAGCTCTTCGACTTCAGGGGAATCGGGCCGCCGAATGCGAGCCAGAGGAACAGCAGCAGCCCGAAGCAGGACAGCGCAAACCCCGCGGCGATCGCGATTCGGCCAAATGTCGGTGGGCGTGTTTCCATCAGCCGTCCTCGGAGGCGCCGTCGGTTGTGGTCGTCTGGGTGGCGCTGCCCGGGTCGACCGGCGCCGGCTCGACGGTCGCGCCGGGAGTCGTGGTCTCCGTCGTCGTCGTGTCGGTACTCGTCTCGTCGCTCGTCGACGTCGTCGTCTCGTCGGCGGTCACCGAGCCCTGGCCGGTGCCGCCGCTGACCGCGCCGCCGCCTTCCGCCCTGAACAGGTCCGGGCAGATCTCCGCGGTGGTCGGAAGCCGGAGAAGGTCGCGGGCGGTTCCGATCGATGGCAGACGCAATGAAACGTTGTCTGCGAGGAACGACGTGGTGCAGGTGTAGGTGAAGAGCCCGCGAAGGACTGGACCGAGACCGTCCTGGGTGAGCATCCCGGCGTTGATGTTGTGGTTCAGCCAGCTCAGGTAGAAGAGATAGCTCTCGCCGCTGCCCGACGGGTTGTAGGCCAGAGCGTTGACGAGCTGGTTGAGTTCCGTTAACCCGCCCTTGAGCTCGTTCGAGGACTGCTTGAGCGGATCGGCGGCGCGACGGAGGTCGGTGATCACCGTGTCGACCTTCTGCGTGAACGGTCGCAGCTGGGTGCGGACCGTCGGCTCGGTCTCGCGGAAGAAGGGCCGCAAGGCTCGCAGCGCCGGACCGAGCGCGCGCGCCTGCGGCGTCAGGTCGGTGAGTGCAGGCTTGAGCTGGGCCGACAGCGTCGACCCGGCCCCGAGCGCGCCGCGTGTCGCACGGAGGGCGCCGGGAAGCTCCTGGAGGGTCGCACGGAGGTTCGCCTCGGACTCGGCGAAGGCTCCGAAGACCGCGTTCTGGCTCTTGACGAAGCCGGTCAGGTTGGTGTCCGACTTCGCGACCTCCTCGGCGATCAGCTTGAAGTTGGTGATCACGCGGCGGAGGTTGGCGCGCCGCTTTGCGATCTCGCCGTTGATCGCCGCGATGTCGCGGATCGTCGGATCGAGCCGGCGCAGGACCTGGGCGAAGTCCTGGCTCTTCCGCTTCGTCCCGAACGCCTCCGCACCACCGGCCAGCAGCAGCCTCAGGTAGGCGCGAGTATCGCCGTCGAGCGAGGCGAGGATCTGATCCGGGTTGACGTTCGGCGCCGAGTTGGCGAGCGGGATCGTGTACCCCTCGGGGATCTCGCCCTGCTCGGTGCCGGCGTCGAGCTCGATCGTCATGTCCTGCAGGCCGGTCCGCGGGCGGAGCAGCGCCGAGGCGTCCGGGTGGATGAGCTGGGCGAACTCGGGATCGACCTGCATCGTCACCACGGCGACCCCGTCTTCGAGGTCGACGCGGGTGACGTCGCCGATCTCGACGCCCGACAGGTTCACGGTCTGGCCCTGGCCCGGCGTCACCGCCTGGGCTGTCTGGAACTCGGTCTTGAGCTCGAAGCGGTCCTCGCCGAGGAACGGGAACCAGGACGGCAGGGCGGTGCTCTGCTGGGAGAGGATCACGAACAGGGTCGCGAGCCCGATGACTCCGAGTACGAGGATCGCGATGAAGTCGCGCGTGTATGTCCGCAGTGCCTTCTTCACGGTCCGGGGAACGGCGTCGCGGGGGCTGCGGGGGAGCCGACCGCGGCCTGGGAGCCGTTGAGGTCGGGCGGATCGCTCTGGAAGCAGGGCACGTCGGTCCGGACCGGCGGCGCCTTCGACGGCTTCAGGGGCTGTGTGCCGATCGGATCCGCGATCGCTCGGCCCCAGTTGATCGTGTCGTTCGGCGGCTGGCCGGTGGGGATCGGAGCGGCGACCTCATAGGGGCCGCCACCGGGCTGGACGCGGAGGAACTGGCCGTTGCCGTCGAAGGTCGCACCCTGGCCCGCCTGCGCCACGGTCCCGTAGAGGAACTCGCGGAAGCTCGACTGCCCGGTCGAGAACTGATCGGTGATGACCTGATCGCCGGTCGGCGTCAGCACCTGGGTCTGGCAGCGGCTGAACCGGCCGAGCTGGAGCAGCAGGCTGTTCAGGTTGGCCGTGCCCTGCGACAGCAGCGGCGTGGCGGCGTGGAGGTCGTTGACGATGCCGCCGAGCTCGTTCTTCTGGACGAGCTTGTCGGTCTGCCGCAGCCACGGCATCCCGGCGCGGATCGTGCCCGGCAGCTCCTTGACGCTCGGGGTCAGCTCGCGGGCGAAGGTCCGCAGCGGCGGGAAGGCCGAGTTGATCACCGGCAGGTCGCGCTGGGCCTGCTCAACGGTCGGCGCCAGCTCGGCGAGGGTGTTCTGCAGGTTCTGCGACTCCGCCGCGAGCGCCCCGGTGGTGATCGAGAAGTTCGTGATCAGGTCGCTGAGGTCGGAGTCGACGCTCGCGAGTTGCTGGAAGGCGCTGCCGCTGGCTTTGATCAGGCCGCGAAGGTCGCCGGCCTGCTCGCCGAGCAGCGCCTGGCTGACCTGCGAGGAGCTCCTGCCCGCCTCGGCGCCGTAGTCGAAGCTCTTGTTGAGCGCCTCGGCGCCGGAGAGGCCCTGGACCTCGGGGTCCATGCCGACGTCCATCTCCGGGGTCGGCTCGTCGGCGAGTGCAGAGCCGTAGCCGGCGAGGAAGTCGCCGAGGTTCTTGCGGTCCGGCTTCTGCAGGGTGGTCAGGACCTGGTCGAGCTGGACCGCCGTCGCCGTCTGGGTGACCGGGATGTCGCCGCCGTCGGGGAGGTCGGGCGCGCTCGGGCTGCCCGGGCGGAGATCGAGGAAGAAGTTGCCCTCGAGGAACAGGCGCGGGCGGATCGTGAGCCGGGCGTCGTCGTGGAGCGGCAGGCCCTCGGGGTCGACCGTGAACGTGACCTTGGCGTTCTCGCCGTCGGCCTCGACGTTCGTGACCTTGCCGACGTTGACGCCGGCGATCCGGACCGGCGCGGTCTCACGCAGCGTCGACGCGTCGCGGAAGGTGGCGGTGGCCGTGTAGCCCGGGCTGCTCCACGGCAGCTCCTTCGTGTAGGCGAAGTAGGTGAGGATCAGCAGCACGAACAGCACGAGCACGCCGGTCTTGAAGAAGCTCAGCCCGAGCGGCGGACGGTGGTAGATGCCCTCGTTGAAGTCCTGCTTCTTGGCTCCCTGCTTGGGGCGGCGCGAGCGGGCCATCACTTCTCACCCCCCTTCCGGAGCTGGAAGGGGATTTGGCCTTCGGTCCGGACTCCCTGGTTGCCCGCCACGTTGCCGATCACCTGGACGCCGATCTCGTACGGCTCGTTGCCGGCCTCGCACTCGGTCGGGCTCTGGCCCGGCGACGCAGTATTGGGATAGGGGTTGACGTGGAGGAAGTTGCGGACATCCGAGCCGCCCCCATTCGCCGGCGCCGAAGATGGGCTGCCCTCGTTGTTCGTCCCCGTCGGGGTGTCGACGGCGCCGCCCCGCTGCCAGTTGCCGAAGCGGTTTCCTTGGTCGGTGGCGCTGCCTGCGTTGCGGAGCAGCAGGGTGGCGTAGTTGCAGACCGACTGGGCGGGCGCGATGAACCTGAGTGGCGGGCCGAGCGACTCGGAGAGGTCGATCAGACGGCCGATGCCCTCGCGGACATCCCCGTTGTCGTTGAACCGCCGCAGAGCGGCCGCGGTCGGCGGGAGCTGATCGTTGAGCTGCGGCGTCTGCCGCAGCACCGGGACGCCGACCCGCAGCGCCGAG
>JADFCZ010000042.1 GCA_018263295.1 Conexibacter sp. | reverse complement strand
CGGCGAGCGCGCCGATCACCGTCGGGTTCCGGAACGCCGCGTTCAGCGGTGACTGCCCGCGTCGCATCAGCCGCCGCTACCCATCAGGAAGTTGAGGAGATCCTTCGTCCCATTGGCGGTGGCATCGGAGCGCTCAAGCGCCCGCTCGTCGACCCCCTTGGCTATGTCCTTTTCATCGACTCCGCTGAGGTCCAGCGCCGACGTTGGCCCCGATTGCACCCACCGCCCATCGCAGCCGACCGCCGGCGTTGTCACATAGTCGACGCAGTTCGTGATTTGAATCTGCGTGAGCAAGAAGTGCCCGAGGCCGTCGAAGCCGTTGAACGAGTTCGAAGCGTTGAGGACGAACTTGGTCAGGTAGTCGATCCCGCCGGTTCGTCGCAGGGTCATCAGGAGCTGGTTGAGGTTGCGGGCGCCGGGGATCGACTTCTTGCCGGCCTTGCGGAGCTGACGGATCACCGGCGAGGAGGCGGCGAGATCGTCCTGGCTCGCCTGGGCGTTGTCGCCGAGGTTCGTCAGCGACAAGGTCGCGGCACGGGAGAACGGTCGCAGCAGGCGGGTGGCGTCGGTGAGGCCGGGCGCCGCCTTGCGGAGGTTGACGGCCACCGGGGTCGCCTGCTCGGCGAACCCGCGGAGCGCGATCATCGTGCTCCGGAGCTCGCGCAGGGCGTTCGGGAATTCGTCGAAGCCGGCGACGATGTCCCCGCTCCGCTCGGCCGATGCCGTTCCGGCGATCGCGGCGTTGCGGATGAAGCCGGCGAGGTGCTGTCGCTGCTCCGACAGCGGGGTCAGGATCTCGTCACTGTCGACGGCGAGCTGGGCGAGCTGCTTGTTCTGCTCGGCGAGCGTCGCGAGGACCTTGTCGGTCTCCGCCAGGGCGGGATTCGCGCGTCGGATCACGGCGGCGAGGTCGGGTCCACGGGCCGCGAGGCCGGCGCCGAGGTCGTTGAGGATCAACCGGAAGCGCTCGACCTCGGACTGGCGGGTGATGTTGTTGACGAGGTCGAGATCGACCTGCTTGCCGTTGTTCTCGATCGGCAGGAAGTACTGGCCGGCCCCGATCTCCCCGTCCGGGATCTGCTGGAGCGCCGGCGGGGGCTCCGTCTCGGGTGCCCGGGGCTGGGTCGGCTCGCACTCGACGTACTTCTCGCCGAGGAGCGACTGCGGGCGGATCAGGCAGCTTGCGTCGCTGAGGAAGCTCTTGAAGCCGGAATCGGTGATGTCGAGAACCGCGACGGCCTTGCCCGGGTCCTCCTCGCCGTTGCGCTTGACGGGCTCGCCGGGCAGGGAGACGGTCACCTCCTTGACGGTGCCGACGGTGGCGCCCGCGATCCGCACCTCCTCGCCGTTGACTAGGAATCCGGCGTTGTCGAAGTAGGCGCGGACCTCGTAGCTGCCGCCGTCGTCGCCCTCACCGGAGGCGCTGGCTGCGACGAGAGCCCCGACCAGGGCGAGGCTCAGGACGATTGTCAGGATCCGTCTCATGGTCCGGGCGGGATCCAGCCCGGGTTGCAGTCGGAGGCGTCGAGACCGCTGTTGGGCCACGCGGGCTGGACGAACGGGTTCGACGCGTCGGGCGCGGGTGCCGAGCCGGCGCCGGGGCAGCGCTCGTTGTCGGAAGGGTCCACGACATATGGCAGCGAGTTGGCCGCCGGATACTGCGGCGGCGGGCCAGCGTATGCGGCCTGGTAGTTGCCGGTCAGCGTGTTGGTGCCGGTGTTGTAGTCGAACGTGTTTGCACCGGCAGGCTGAACGCGGGCGTAGTGGCTGTTGGCGTCGTAGTAACCGGCCACCTCCCCGAACTTCGACAGCCATGACAGGATGTCCGGGGTGTAGGGCCGCAGGAACGTCAGGTCGTCCTGGGAGACGTTCATTGCCTTGATCGACGCCGGCAGCGCCTTGCTGCCGCGCTTCTTCACCGTCGGCAGCTTCTTCAGCGTGTCGGCGAGGTCGTTGTTCTGCCCGGGCAGGCGGGCGATGTCGGCGAGCTTGGTGAAGATCGGCGTGCTGTCGGTGGCGACCTTGGCCGTCTTGCGCAGGAACGGGGCCGCGTCCTTCGTCGCCGGGTACGACGCCTCGACGAGCGGGTCGAGGTCGTCGAGCGTGGCCCTGAGGTTCACGTAGGTCGTGTTCGTCTGCCGCAACGTGTCCGGGAGTGCCGCGAGCGATCGATCGAGGTCTTCGTTGCGGGCCGAGATCGCCCCCAGCGTCTCGTTCGCGGTCGCGATCAGCGAGGTCAGGTCCTCGCGACGGTCGGCCAGGGCCCCGAAGGTCTGCGAGCCGGAGACGAGGAAGCGGGAGAGCGAGACGGAATCGGCGGTGAGCTCCTGGAAGAGCTGCTCGGAGGTGCTGAGCGAGGGGTTGAGGAACTTGTAGGCGCGATTGGCGAGCTCGCCCTTGCCGGCGTAGACGGTGGCGTTGCCCTGGATGAACTTCTGCAGCGCCGCGCGCTCACGGGGGCGGAAGATGTTGAAGAGCTGATCGATGTCGACCGGAGTGGTCGTGTCCTCGCCGGTGATCGTCGACTTCTGCTCGATGTCCGGAGAGTTGTTGGGGCCGGGAGTCAGCGAGATGTAGCGGTTGGCGACGCCGGAGAGCGAGGTCTGACGGATCACGGCGGTCGTTCCCTCCCGCAACGGATCGTCCATCGTCACCTGGACCGCGGCCTGGTTGTCGTCGGTCAGGTCGATCGAGTCGACCATGCCGACGCGCTGGCCCGCGGTCAGCACCTCGTTGCCCGGCACGAGCTGGCCCCCCGTCTGGAACAGGAGCGTGTACTTGTAGCCCCCGCCGCCGCCGAACAGCAGCACGACCACGACGGCGAAAGCGACCAGAACCGCCGCGACGGCGGCGATCCGGGCGGGCGTCGACGCTCCCCGCTGTCCGTGGCCATTCAGGAAAGGCGACTCTGGCGCCACAGTGGCGCGCCGGTCCTCCCCACGTTTACTGCTCAACGCTTGGGCCTCACTCGCTCTCCTGACAACCCCCGGAGAGGGCAGCCTATCGGGACGGGGGGCGTCTAGCCACCTACAACGGCGTCCGCAGGCTACCCGCCGGAATCAGCCCGCCACGAACAGCTGCCGGGCGGTCGCCCGGCCGGCCTCGAGCACCTCGCTCTGATCGCGGTCGGGATCCGACAGCGCCTGTACCGCGAGGCCGTCCGCGATCGCGAACAGGTAGGAGACGGTCGCTTCGGCGCCGAAGCGGAGCGCGATCGCTCCCTCGGCGTCCTTCTGCTCCAGCGCCTTGGCGACGTGATCGCGCGACTTCCGGAACAGGTCGCCGACCTCGCGGCCGATCTCGTCGTTGCGACGCCCGGCCGCGAAGAGCTCGAAGAGGACGATGAAGAAGCCGGGATCGTTCTCGATCAGGTCCATCAGGCTCGAGACGAGGACGTCGAGCACCCCGTCGACGTCGGCGGCTGCACGGAGCGGCTCGTCGAGCATCTGGACCCGGTTCTCGCTGTCGCGCCGCACCACCTCGACGAGCAGCCGCTCCTTCGTCCCGAAGTAGTAGTGGAGCAGGCCGCGACTGACGCCGGCCGCCGCCGCGACGTGTTCGAACGTCGCTCCGGCGATCCCCCGCTCGGCGACGGCGTCGCGCATCGCGTCGACGATGCGTCCGGCGCTGTCGCCGGTCAGCTCGCGGCCGGAGCCGCCGCCGGTCTTTCCGGCTCGCTGTCGGGTGGCGCTCAGGCGGAGGGCGCCGGGGGCGAGGTCGTCGAGGTGTACTCGAACTCCTCCTCGGCCCCGAAGAGCTGATCGAGCACGGCCTTGCGCAGATCCTCGCTGAGGGCGATGGCGAGCACGGCGCCGATGAAGGCGATCACCAGCAGCTTCAGGAACGGATGGCCGCTGCTCGGTCGCTTCTCGGGCTCGCGCAGCGCCTCGGAGGCGGCGCGAAGTGAATCGCTGGCGCTCTTGAGGTCGCGCTGGAGCCGTTTGTCGTCGAGCAGCGCCGACGGCTTCTTGGCACCGGAGGCGCGCTCGTAGGCGTTGCGGCCGGCCTCGTAGGCCTCGCGCAGGTTGTCGCGCAGCTCCTCGTCCTCGATCAGCCGCTGGACGTAGGGGCGCGCGTTCTCGTACGCGGTGCTCGCCTTGTCCTTCGCCTTGCCCTTGGTCGCCATTCGTCGCTCCTCTCGGTTCCCGATGCAGTTCCCGGCCAGCATATCCCCCAAACGGAGCCCGCCCCGGGCCGGTTCAGCGGCGGCGGCGCGGCGGCTCGAGCGCGGCCTCGAGGGCCGCGGCGGCCTCGGCGACGTAGACGAACTCGAGATCGCCGAGCTCCTCCGTCGGAATCTCGCTGATCTCGCCCTCGTTGCGGTCGGGCACGATCACCCGCTTGATCCCGGCCCGCTGGGCCGCCAGCGACTTCTCCTTGAGCCCGCCGACCGGGAGGACCTGCCCGCTCAGCGTGATCTCGCCGGTCATCGCGACGTCGTTGCGAACCGGGCGGCCGCTGAGCAGGGACGCGAGCGCGGTCAGCATCGCCACCCCCGCCGAGGGACCGTCCTTGGGAACCGCCCCGGCTGGCACGTGGAGATGGATGTCGTGCTCGGCGAACCAGGCACTCGGGTCGCCGGTGAGCTCGGGCAGGAACGTCGCCGCCTCGCCCCGCAGGAGCGAGAGCGCCGCCTGGGCCGACTCGCGCATGACGTCGCCGAGCTGGCCGGTGATCGTCAGCTTGCCGCTGCCGGGCATCGCCGTCGCCTCGACGAACAGGACCTCGCCGCCGACGGGGGTCCAGGCGAGGCCGGTCGCGACGCCGGGGCGGCGGGTCCGGCGTCGCGTCTCCGAGAAGTAGAGCCGGCGGCCGAGCAGCTCGCGGGCGAGCTTCGCCGAGACCGAGGTCCGGCCGGTCGAACCGCCCTCGGCGATCCGCCGCGCCAGCTTCCGGCAGACCGTTCCGATCTGCCGCTCGAGGTTACGGACGCCCGCCTCGCGCGTGTACTCCTCGACGATCGCCCGCAGCGCAGCGTCGGTGAACGACGCCTGCGTCGCCTTCAGCCCGTTCTCGCGGACCTGCCGCGGGACCAGGTAGCGGCGGGCGATGTGGAGCTTCTCGTCGACGGTGTAGCCGGAGAGCTGAATCACCTCCATCCGATCCCGCAACGGCGGCGGAATCGGGTCGAGCACGTTCGCGGTGGCGATGAAGATGACCTCGGACAGATCGAAGTCGAGGTCCAGGTAGTGGTCGCGAAAGGCGTCGTTCTGGGCCGGGTCGAGGACCTCGAGCATCGCGCTTGCGGGGTCGCCGCGGAAGTCGGCGCCCATCTTGTCGATCTCGTCGATCATGAAGACCGGGTTGCGCGAGCCCGCGTCGCGGAGCGCGCGCACGATCGTGCCCGGCATCGCCCCGACGTAGGTCCGGCGGTGCCCGCGGATCTCCGCTTCGTCGCGGACTCCGCCGACCGAGATCCGCTCGAAGCTGCGCCCGAGTGCGCGCGCGATCGAGCGCCCGAGGCTGGTCTTGCCGACGCCCGGCGGGCCGACGAAGCAGAGGATCGGGCCGCTCGACTCCGGCCGCAGCTTCCGGACCGCCAGGTACTCGAGGATCCGGTCCTTGATCTGCTCGAGGTCGTAGTGGTCGGCGTCGAGGACCTCGCGCGCGTGCTTGACGTCGAGGTCGTCGTCGGTGCGCTCGTTCCACGGCAGATCGAGCAGCCAATCGAGATAGGTCCGGATGACGCCGTACTCGGCCGCGGCCGGCGGCAGCCGCTCGAGCCGCCCGAGCTCGCGGTCGGCGGCCTTGCGGGCCTGCTCCGGCAGGCCGGCCTGCTCGACCCGCTCTCGCAGCTCGTTGATCTCGGCCTGCTGCTCGTCCCCCTCGCCGAGCTCGGCCTGGATCGCCCGCAGTTGCTCGCGCAGGTAGTACTCGCGCTGGCCCTTGTCCATCCCCTCCTGGACCTGGGACTGGATCTGGGTCCCGAGCTGGATCACCTCGAGCTCGCGGGCGAGGATCTCCGAGAGCCGCCGCAGCCGGCGGCCGACGTCGACCTGCTCGAGGATCTCCTGCTTCTCGGCGGCCGGGATCCGCAACGCACCGGCGATCAGATGGGCGAGCGCCGAGGGGTCGTCGACGTTGGTGACGGCGAGCTGGAGCTCCTCCGGCAGGTACGGGATCTCCTCGATGATCTCGCTGAAGGTGCGCTGGACGTTGCGCGTCAGCGCCTGCAGCTCGGGGCCGGAGTCGACGACGTCGGGCATCTCCTCGACCGTGGCGATCAGATACGGCTCGGTCGCGACGAAGCGCCCGAGACGGACACGCTTCGCCCCTTGGACGAGGATCCGGATCGTCCCGTCCGGGACCTTGAGCATCCGGGCGACGACGCCGGCGACACCGACGCGCTCGATGTCGTCGGGCCCGGGCTCGTCGAGCTCGGGGTCCTTGGACGCGACCATGACGAGCGCCCGGTCGCCGGAGAGTACGTCGTCGATCAGCTTGATCGAGCGTTCCTGGCCGACGGCCAGCGGCGTCAGCGTCCCCGGGTAGGTGACCATGTCGCGGAGCGGCAGCACCGGCAGCGCCGCCGGCAGTTCCCCGCCGGCCGCGAGGGCGTCGCCGATGTCCTCGGTCGTGACGATCTCGATCGGCGAGCCGCCGTGGACCTCGTCCTCGAACTCGATCACTCGGGCGACCGCTCGATCGGCACCCGCCGCGCCGTCGCCTCGGGAACCCGGATCGGGAGCTCGACGCGCAGCAACCCGTCCTCGAACGTCGCGCGAGCGGCATCGGCCTCGATGTCGACGCCGAGCTCGACGGCACGACGGAAGGCCCCGGTCGGGATCTCGACCTGCTGGTAGGCGCGGCCCTCGGTCCGCCGAACCGGGCGCTTACCCGAGATCACGAGCATCCTTCCGGAGACCTCGATGTTGACCGCGTCCGCCCCGACCCCGGCGAGGTCGGCGATCACCACGGCCAGCGGTCGCGGCTCCGATCCCGAGCCGGCGGACTCGCAGTAGTAGACGTCGACGCGAGGGTGGAAGTCGCCGGCGCGCGCGGTGGCCCGAGCCGGTGCCCAGCCCTCGCCGAGCAGCTCGTCCATGTCGCGGCGCATCCGCTCGATGTTGACCAGCATGGTGCGCTGTCGGGCCATCAACGCGGAGAGTAGCTAGACCACCCAGGCCGATCCCTCGGCCGCGACCTCGACCGGACCTGCGTAGGCGACCGCGGCCTCGGCGAGGGCCCGCTCATGATCGAGCTCGTCGGATATGTGGGTGAGGACGAGCCGGGCGACACCGGCCCGCGCGGCGAGCTCTCCGGCCTCGCCGGCGCTCATGTGGCCGCGCTTCTCCACCGGCCCGGGGTCGGGTTCGGCGAGCGTCGCCTCGGCGATCAGCACGTCGGCGGCCCGCGCCGCCTCGATCAGGCGCTCGCTGAAGCGGCCGTCGGAGCCGAACACGATCCGGCCGCCGGCGGGGTCGCGGAGCTCGATCGCGTTCGTCGGACCGAAGTGCGGCACCGCGTGGGGCCGGATCGAGACCCCGCAGGCCTCGAGCTCGGCGCCGGCCTCGTATTCCTCGATCGCGAACGCCCTGCTGATCAGGTCCTCGGTGTCCCAGGTGCCGACCAGATGCCGGAAGAACGACGCGGCGCCACTCGGGGCGAGCAGGCGCGGCTTCGCGAGCACGCCGGCGTCGGGCCCGACGGTGAGCGCGTAGGAGAACGGGACGAGGTCGAGGAGGTGGTCGGCGTGGAGATGGGAGACGACGACCGCCTCGATCTCGCGGTAGTCGCGCCGCTGTCGCAGCTTCGCGAAGACTCCGTTGCCGCAGTCGACGAGGAAGGGGCGCTCGCCGGCGCCCTCGACCAGGTAGCCACTGCAGGCCCCGCCCGCGTCCGTCCACGCGGGCGACTTGCCGAGGACCGTCAGCTTCATGCCCGCAATCTAACCGCGGCCGCCGGCCGCCCGGGCGCGGGGCTCAGGCCGCGAGCAGCTCCGGCTCGAGGACCGCCTCGTCGGCTCCGATCAGCAGCATCGGCTGCGTCGGCGGGATCAGGCCGTGGGGAGAGTCGGGCCGAAAGGTCGAGCAGGGCTCGCCGAGCTCGAGCGCACACAGCATCCGGACGCCGAAGTAACAGGACTCGCAGCTGGGCTTCTGCTTGGGTCGGCGGCTGCGGGCGGCCTTCGGGGGTGCTGTGGCGGTGGGCAAACGAATCTCCCGTTCGCTGGATGGACGCTGGGGACGAGGAGACGAGGATGGCACCGGCGGCGCCGGCCTGCAGGCGCCCGGACCGCAAACACCGAGTTTCGCAGCGCTTTCGCGTTCCCCGCAAAACCCGCATTCGCGCGCGGTTTCCCCGCAGTTTGGGAAGCCGGCCGAAGGAGGATTCCGGCACCCGCGAGGAGGCGGCGCGCCCGGCCCGGGCTTTGATCACGCGCGGCCCCTCAATACAATCCCGACCGAGATGTCCTCTCATCGCACAGACCGCCTCAGCGCCTCTCCGCCGCTCTTCGAGAGCCGCTTCCTCGACTTCTTCTCGCGGGTCCATCCGTCGATCCCGGCGATCGTGTTCGTGCCGGTCGTCGCCGTCGGCGTCTGGGCCGGCTTCGACGGCGGCTACGACGTCCTCCAGGTAGTGGGGCTGTTCCTCCTCGGCCTGTTCATCTGGACGCTGAGCGAGTACTGGCTGCACCGGCTCGTGTTCCACTGGGAACCCGACCATCCGCTCGGAAGCCGCCTCCACTTCATCATGCACGGCGTTCACCACGAGCACCCGAACGACCCGCTCCGGCTGGTCATGCCCCCAGCCGTGAGCATCCCGCTCGCCGCCCTCTTCCTTAGCCTGTTCGCCCTGATCTTCGGAACCCCGGCCGCATACCCGGCCTTCGCCGGGTTCATCGCCGGTTACCTCACCTACGACTACACCCACTACCACCTCCACCACCACGTGCCGAGGACGACGGCGGGCAAGCAACTGCGCGAACAGCACATGCGCCACCACTTCCAGGATCACCGCTACGGCTACGGGGTCTCCTCGCCGCTCTGGGACTACGTCTTCCGCACGCGCTCGCGGAAGCTCAACGACCGGTAGTTCACAGTGGACAACGCGGCCGCGGTCCGTTGGCCTGTGCACACCCACTGTTGCTTACACCTACAGTGTGTCCACCGTTTCGGGAGGGGAAACGTTGGACAAGTGACAATCCACTCATTAAGGAGTCCAGATGGCAGACGCTGCCAACGTGCTCGACAAGGCACGGTCGCTCATCGAGGAGCGGTTGAAGGAGCTCGACGAGGAGAAGAAGCGCCTCGAGAAGGCCCTCGCCAACCTCAAGGGCGAACGGCGGGGACCGGGGCGCCCGCGCGGCTCGCGCTCGACCGCGACCGCATCCAGCGGACGTCGGCGGCGCCGCCGACGCGGCGGCACCCGTGCCGACCACGCGCTCAAGGCGGTCGAGGAGCAACCGGGCATCAGCGCCGCGGAGATCGCCTCGAAGCTGAAGATCAAGCCCAACTACGTCTACCGGGTGATGGCCGGCCTCGTCGAGGATGGCAAGGTCGTCAAGGAAGGCCGCGGCTACACCGCCACAGGAGCCTGATCGCCGCAGTGGCCGGCACGGGGGCCGGCCACTGCCTCTGACGAGGCCGCGAGCCCGCGGATCAAGGAAGAGCCCGGCGACGCGGCCTTGGGCCGCGAGCCGGGCGATGACGCCGAGCCCGCGGCCTCGCGGCCCGTCAGACGAGGCCGAGACCGCTGACGGTCTCGCGCTCGCCCTCGAGCTCGGCGACGCTGGCGTCGATCCGCTCGCGGGAGAAGTCGTCGATCTCCAGGCCCTGGACGATCTCGTATTCGCCGCCGGAGCAGGTGCAGGGGAACCCGGAGACGATTCCCTCGGCGACGCCGTAGGAGCCGTCGGAGGGGACGCCCATCGAGACCCAGTCACCGTCCGGGGTGCCGAGCACCCAGTCGTGGATGTGGTCGATGGCGGCGTTGGCCGCCGATGCGGCGCTGGAGGCGCCGCGGGCATCGATGATCGCCGCGCCGCGCTTGGCGACCGTCGGGATGAACTCGTTCTCGATCCAGCCCTGATCGCCGACCTTCTCGGCGGCGCTCTCGCCGCCGACCTCGGCGTGGACGAGGTCGGGGTACTGGCTGGCCGAGTGGTTGCCCCAGACGGACATCTTCTTGACGTCGGAAACCGTGACGCCGAGCTTCGTCGCGAGCTGGCTCTTGGCACGGTTGTGATCGAGGCGCATCATCGCCGTGAACCGATCGCTCGGGACGTCTGGTGCGTGCGACAGGGCGATCAGGGCGTTCGTGTTGGCCGGGTTGCCGACGACGAGGACGCGGATGTCGTCCGCGGCCCCGGCATTGATGGCCTCGCCCTGCGGCTTGAAGATGCCGCCGTTGGCCTCGAGCAGGTCGGCCCGCTCCATGCCCGGACCGCGCGGGCGTGCGCCGACCAGCAGGCCGACGTTGCAGCCGTCGAACGCGGGCTTCGGGTCGTCATGGATGTCGATTCCGGCGAGCAGCGGGAAGGCGCAGTCGTCGAGCTCCATCGCGGTCCCCTCGGCGGCCTTGACCGCCTGCGGGATCTCGAGCAGGTTGAGGTGCACCGGGGTGTCGGGGCCGAGCATCTGGCCGCTGGCGATCCGGAACAGGATCGCGTAGCCGATCTGACCGGCGGCGCCGGTCACGGTGACCTTCACTGGGGTGCTCACGTGGTTACTCCTCGGGTTGTGGTGCTGTTTCGAAGACGTGGCCGATCCTAGAGATCGAGCGCCGCGGTGGGCGGCGTGTCCGTCGCCCCGAGGCCTTCGAGGAGCCGGTCGAGAACCTCCCCCGCGGTCTCGCGCGCGGCGTCCTTGTCGTCGGCGGTCGCGACCATCAGGCCGCCCTCGATCAGGACCGCGGTCCAGATCGAGGCCGCCGCCGCCGGGTCGACCGCCGCGAGCTGGCCGGCGTCGATCGCAGCCCGGAACAGCGCCTCGACGACCCCGACGCCGCGCTCGGCGGCGAGCTCGCGCCAGCGCTCGAAGCCGAGCACCGGGCGCGCCTGGGTCAGGCCGATCCGGACGAAGTCGCTGTCGCCGGCGCTCTCGGCGAGGTAGCCGTGGCTGCCGGTGCGGATGATCTCCAGCGGCGTCTCCCCCCGCGCCCGCTCGACGAGGCGCGCCACCGACTCGTCCTCGACCTGGACGTAGACGGCCTCGAAGAGCTCGAGCTTGCCCGGGAAGTGGTGGTACATCGCCCCCTTGCTCACGCCGGACCGCTCGAGGATCGCCTCGGTCGTCGTCGCGTCGAAGCCGTTCTCGGCGAACAGGCTCCGGGCCGCGGCGAGGATCGCCTCCCGGGCTCCCTCGGATGGCCTCCCCGGGCCGCGCTTGCGTTTCGGGTCCATCGCCACTAGTTTACAAACTGTCGGTCGGTAATCGGTCGGCACCGCCCTCCCCGAATGGGGGCGGCAACGGAGGAGGACGAGTCATGGACATGTTCGTTATCCGCAGGCGCGAGGCCTGGAGGACGCCGGCCGAGCTCGAGGCAGCGGCGGCCCGGTCGAGCGCGGTGGCCGAGGAGAGCTACCCGGGCAGGATCAGCTGGATCCGCAGCTACGTCGTCGAGGAGTCCGACGGCGGCCTCGGGACCATCTGCATCTATCAAGCGGCTGACGCCGACGCGGTCCGCGATCACGCCGCCGAGGTGGGCATGCCCGCCGACGAGGTCCTGCCGGTCGCCGACACGGTCATCGTCCGCCCGGACCCTCAGCCCGAGGCGGCCTAGCCCGAAGGAGCCTCGGGAGGCGATTCGGCCCTTCAGCCGATCGCCCGCTCGAGGTTCTCGTCGATCGACGCCAGGAACTCCTGAGTCGTCTGGAACTCCTGATCGGGCCCGATCAGGAGCGCCAGGTCCTTCGTCATCTTGCCGCTCTCGACCGTCTCGACGCAGACGCGCTCGAGGGTCTCGGCGAACTCCTGGACCTCGGGGGTGCCGTCGATCCGGCCGCGGGCGCCGAGGCCCCGGGTCCAGGCGAAGATCGAGGCGATCGGGTTCGTCGACGTCGGGTTTCCCTTCTCGTGCTCGCGGTAGTGGCGGGTGACGGTGCCGTGGGCGGCCTCGGCCTCGACGGTCTTGCCGTCTGGCGTCATCAGGACGCTGGTCATCAGCCCGAGCGATCCGAAGCCCTGGGCGACGGTGTCGGACTGGACGTCGCCGTCGTAGTTCTTGCACGCCCAGACGTAGCCCCCCTCCCACTTCAGCGCCGCAGCGACCATATCGTCGATCAGCCGGTGCTCGTAGGTGATGCCCGCGGCCTCGAACTCGTCCTTGAACTCGGCGTCGTAGACCTCCTGGAAGAGATCCTTGAAGCGGCCGTCGTACTTCTTGAGGATCGTGTTCTTGGTCGAGAGGTAGACCGGGAACCCGCGGTCGAGGCCGTATCGCATCGACGCCCGCGCGAAGTCGCGGATCGAGTCGTCGAGGTTGTACATGCCCATCGCGATCCCGCTCGAGGGGAAGTCGTAGACGTCGATCTCGATCGGCTCGCCCTCGTCCTTGGGAGTCCAGGTCAGCGTCAGCCTGCCCTCGCCCGGGATCAGCGTGTCCTCGGCCCGGTACTGGTCGCCGAAGGCGTGACGGCCGATCACGATCGGCTTCGTCCAGCCCGGCACGAGCCGCGGGACGTTCGAGATCACGATCGGCTCGCGGAAGATGACGCCGCCGAGGATGTTGCGGATCGTTCCGTTCGGCGAGCGGTACATCTCCTTCAGCCCGAACTCCTCGACCCGCGCCTCGTCGGGGGTGATCGTGGCGCACTTGACGCCGACGCCGTACTGCTTGATCGCGTTCGCGGCGTCGACGGTGATCTGGTCGGAGGTGGCGTCGCGGCTCTCGATCCCGAGGTCGAAGTACTTGAGGTCGACGTCGAGGTAGGGCAGGATCAGCTGCTCCTTTATGAACGACCAGATGATCCTCGTCATCTCGTCGCCGTCGAGCTCGACGATCGGGTTGGAGACTTTGATCTTCGACATCTTCTGCGGGGCCCTTCCGGTCGCCTAACACTGATTCCTGCGGTTCCCGGCGCACCCTAGCGAGGGTTCGGTTCTGGGATAGTTCGTGCCGATGAGCACCGTCGAGAAGCCCGCCGCGACGGGCCCCGGGGCCGCCGCCACCCACGCGGTCACCAACCAGTCCGAGCCGCTCGCCGGCTACAACGTCTTCACCGCCGACCGGCCGCTCGTCGAGGCCGTCTCCCGCGAGGGCGGCGACTTCGGGATCGACACCATCCGCGCCGTCGGCGACCTCGCCGGCCGGGCCGAGACGATCGAACTCGGCAGGCTCGCGAACGAGAACCCGCCCCAGCTCCGGACCCACGACCGCTTCGGGAACCGGATCGACGAGGTCGAGTTCCACCCCGCCTGGCACGAGCTGATGTCGATGCACGTCTCCCACGGGCTCCACTCCCTGCCGTGGCGCGAGCCGGAGCCCGGCGCCCACGTCGCCCGGGCGGCGGCGTTCATGTGCCTGTCGCAGGCCGAGGCGGGGACGGGCTGCCCGATCTCGATGACCTACTCGGTGATCCCGGCGCTGCGCCGCCAGCCCGAGGTGGCGGCGGCCTGGGAGCCGCGCTTCACGTCGCTCGACTACGACCCGCGGATGGTTCCCGCCCCCGACAAGGCCGGCGCGCTCTGCGGGATGTCGATGACCGAGAAGCAGGGCGGCTCCGACGTCCGCGCGAACACGACCGTCGCGGCGCCGCTGAACGGCGGCGGGCCCGGCGCCGAGTACGAGGTGACGGGCCACAAGTGGTTCTGCTCGGCACCGATGTGCGACGCCTTCCTTATCCTCGCCCAGTCCGAGGGCGGGCTCTCGTGCTTCCTGCTCCCGCGCTGGACGCCCGACGGCGAGCGCAACCGCTTCCACATCCAGCGGCTCAAGGAGAAGCTCGGCAACCGCTCGAACGCCTCGAGCGAGATCGAGCTTCGCGGCGCCTGGGCCGTGATGGTCGGCGAAGAGGGCCGCGGGGTCGCGACGATCATCGAGATGGTCAGCCACACCCGCCTCGACTGCACGCTCGGCTCGACCTCGGGGATGCGGGCCGGGACCGCGCAGGCGATCTGGCACGCCCGGCACAGGTCAGCGTTCGGAAAGGTGCTGGCCGAGCAGCCGCTGATGGCGAACGTCCTCGCCGACCTCGCGATCGAGTCGGAGGCTGCGACCGTCTCGAGCCTCTGGCTCGCCCGTCAGTTCGACGAAGCCCATGCCGGCGACGAGCGCGCGACGCTGATCCGCCGGATCGCGACGCCGGTGCTCAAGTACTGGACCTGCAAGCGCGCCCCCGAGCACGCGGTCGAGGCCCTGGAGTGCTTCGGCGGCAACGGCTACGCCGAGGAGTCGGGGATGCCGCGGCTCTTCCGGGAATCGCCGCTGCAGTCGATCTGGGAGGGGTCCGGCAACGTCCAGGCCCTCGACGCGCTGCGCGCGCTCGCGAAGGAGCCGGCCGTGCTCGAGCCGCTCCTTGACGAGATCGGCGCCGGCGCCGAAGCCGAGCCGCGCCTCGCCGATGCCGTCGCCGGCCTCCAGGCCGAGCTCGGCGATCCCGAGGGAATCGAGACCCGCGCTCGTCGCCTGGTCGAGCGGATGGCCCTGGCGCTCCAGGGCTCGCTCCTCGTCCGTCACGGCGATCCGGCCGTCGCCGATGCCTTCTGCGCGACCCGGCTCGAGGGCGACTGGGGCAACGTCTTCGGGACGCTGCCGGCGGGCGTCGACACCGCGGCGATCATCGAACGTCACGCAGTCCGGATCTGAGGCCGCGATGAGCGACGCTCCCCACCGGGTCGCGGTCACGGTCGCCGACCACGTCGCCGAGGTCCGCCTCGACCGCCCCGACAAGCACAACGCCCTCGACTTCGCCATGTTCGAGGCGATCGGCGCGGCGGTCGACGAGGTCGCCGCCGACCCCACGGTCCGCGCGGTCGTCCTCCACGGCGAGGGCAAGAGCTTCTGCTCGGGCCTCGACCTGGCGAGCTTCGCCGCGAGCGGGCAGCCGGTCGAGTCGATGTTCGAGCGGCGAGCGGGCGAGGACGCCAACCTCGCCCAGCGCGTCTCCTACGGCTGGCAGCTGATGCCGGCCCCGGTGATCGCGGCCGTTCACGGCAACTGCATCGGCGGCGGTGCGCAGATCGCCCTCGGCGCCGACGTCCGGATCGTCGCTCCCGATGCCTCGATCTCGATCCGCGAGGTCCACTGGGGGCTGATCCCCGACATGGGGATAACCCGCTCGCTGCCGCGGCTCGTCCGCTTCGACGTCGCCAAGGAGCTGGTGCTCAGCGCCCGCATCATCAGCGGCGAAGAAGCGGTGCGGCTCGGACTCGCGACCACCGTCGCCGCCGACCCGCTCGCCGCCGCCCGCACCCTCGCCGCCGAGATCGCCGGTCGCTCGCCGGATGCGACCCGCCGCGCGAAGGCTCTGCTCGAGCGCGCCTGGGACGCGGGCCCCGCCGAGTCGCTGGCGCTCGAGGAGGAGCTCCAACGCGAGCTGCTCGGCAGCGCCAACCAGTTCAAGGCCGTCGAGGCCGGCATGGGCGGCAGCCCGGGCGACTTCGACGACCCTTCCTAGCCGGAAGCCCCGGGACCCACGGTCGACGACTCCCGACGAAGATCGCCGGTCCGGATACCCGCCCGCCTACTATCTCCCCCATGCCGACCCGAGGCCGATTCACGCTCCTGACGATCCGCGGGATCCCCGTCGGGGTCGACTGGAGCTGGTTCTTCGTCCTGTTCCTGATCATCTGGCTGCTGTCGGGCTTCTACCGCGACATCCTCGGGACGAGCCAGGACTCGGTCGAGCCGTACGTGCTCGCGGTCGTCAGCGCCTTCGGCTTCTTCGCCTCGATCCTTCTCCACGAGCTCGGCCACGCGGTCATCGCCCAGCGGAACGGGATCGGCATCTCGTCGATCACGCTTTGGATGTTCGGCGGCGTCGCCGCCCTCGACCGCGACCCCGACAGCGCCGGGGCCGAGTTCCGGATCGCCGCGGCCGGGCCGGCGGTGACGATGGTGATCGGGTTCGCCTGCCTGGCGCTCGGCGTCGCGATCGACGGCAGCACGTTCTGGGAGGGCGCCGGGTTCGAGGAGAACGCCGACATCTCGACCGGCGTCGCGGTGCTCGCCTGGCTCGCGAACATCAACCTGCTGATCCTCGTCTTCAACCTCCTCCCCGCCTTCCCGCTCGACGGCGGCCGGATCGTCCGCGCGATCGTCTGGCGGCTCACCTCGAATCGCGAGAAGGCGACCATCTTCTCGGCCCGCCTCGGGCAGGGCTTCGCCTACGCGTTCATCGCGATCGGGATCGTGATGCTGCTGTTCGGCGATCTCTTCTTCGGCGCCTGGCTGGCCCTGATCGGCTGGATGCTCGGCAGCACGGCGCGCGATACCGCGAACCGGAGCAAGCTCAACACGAAGCTCGGCGGCCTGCGCGTCGCCGACGTCATGGACTCCGAGCCGGTCGCGATCCCGGCCGGCGCGACCGTCGAGCAGGCCCTCGATGAATACTTCCTCCGCTACCGCTGGCCCTGGTTCCCGGTCGTCGACGCCGGCCAGCGGTTCATTGGACTGCTGAACCGGGGCACCGCCGACGCCGTCCCGGAGACCAACCGCAACAGCCAGGTCGTGTCGGAGATCATCGATCCGGGCGGATCGACGGATCAGACGGTCGGCTCGGACGAGCCGCTCGACGCTCTCCTCGCCAACGTCGAGCTGCGGCGGCTGGGAGGCCTCGCCGCGGTCGACGCCGACGGACGCCTGACCGGGATCGTCACCCTGGAGCAGGTCGGCCGGGCCCTGCGAGACGCAGCAACCTGAACAGGGACGCGATGAACAGCAGCGTCATCACGACGGCGCTGCCGACGCACCACTGGCAGATCGCGTCGATCACGTGCAGCTCGAGGTAGGTGAGGTAGACGCTGAACGCGAATCCGATCAGCGTCAGCATGAACGTGATGGCGCGGCCGATGTCGCCCGGCACGAACAGGGAGATCAGGATCAGGGCGTATCCGATCAACCCGAGCAGCGCGACCGGCATCGGACCGATCTCCGAGTAGCTGGACGCCTGGACCTTCTCGCAGCCGCCGGTCGTGCAGACCGGGTTCAGTCCCTCGTAGTGGACGACGGTGAGGTAGGTGGCGATCGCGATTCCGGCGAGCGTGAGGACGGTCGCGATCATCGTGGGCCGGTCGGCCCAGAGCCGGCTCAAGGGCTACTTCCCGGCGTCGGCGAGCTGCTGGTCGATCGCGTCCTCGAACTCGGAGGTCTCGAGCTGGTTCACGTTCAGCGTCGTGAGCTCGCCACCGGTCGGCCCGATCTGGAAGCTCGGCGTCGAGGAGATGCCGGCCGCCTGCGCGGCGTCGGCGGCATCGGTGATCTGCCCGCTGACCTCGGAGGAGCCGGCCGCGTCATTCACCTCGGAGGCATTCGCGCCGGCCGCCTCGGAGACCGAATCGATGAACGCACTATCGGCGTAGCCGGAGTTCTCGGCGCCCTGGCGGGCGTAGGCGACGTCGGCCCACTGCCACATCAGGTCCTGCTCTGCGGCGCCGTACGCCGCCGCCGCGAGCGTCTGCGAGTCGGTGCCGATGAAGGTGAGCAGGTTCAGCTCCATCTTCACGTCGCCGGACTTGACGTACTTCTCGACGAGGTCGGGCAGCACGCTGACGGTGTACTCCTTGCAGAACGGGCACTGGAGGTCGGCGAACTCGACCATCGTCACCGGGGCGTCGGGATCGCCGAGGACGTTGCCCTGCTGGGGGATGCCGTCGAAGACGGCGACGTCGCCGGTCTCGGTGGTGCTGTCGTCGGAGCCGCCGGAGCTGATCACGATCAGGGCGACGACGACGATCGCGGCGAGCAGGACGGAACCCCCGACCAGCGCCCAGATTCGCTGCCGGCCCTGCTTGCTCGCCTCTTCCTTCTCGGCGGCGAGGCGGGCTTCACGAGCGGCTTTCTTACTCTCGGATCTCGAGCTCATGGGTCGATGAACATACCTGGTCCGGAGGTCCGGCACCGTGGTTCGAACGTCTCCGGACGGGCACCCGTCGACTGAAGGCGGAACGCGGAAAAACCGACCGCCAGCATCGGATTTCCGTACCGCCGCCGAGCCCGACGACCACATAGGATGCCCTCGTGCCTGAACATGACGTATTGGTGATCGGAGCCGGACTCGCCGGACAGCGCGCGGCCCTCGCAGCCGCCGAGAAGGGCGTTTCGGTCGGAATCATCAGCAAGGTCCATCCCGTCCGCTCGCATTCGAATGCGGCGCAGGGCGGCATCAACGCGGCCCTCGACGTCGACGACTCGTGGGAGTCCCACGCGTTCGACACGATCAAGGGCTCCGACTACCTGGGCGACCAGGACGCGATCGAGGTGATGTGCCGCGAGGCTCCGGAGGAGCTCCTGCACCTCGAGCACATCGGCGTCACCTTCCACCGCAACGAGAAGGGCGAGCTCGGAACCCGTGCCTTCGGCGGCGCGTCGAAGGCGCGGACCTACTACGTCGCCGACATCACCGGCCAGGCGATCATGCACGTGCTCTACGAGCAGCTCATGAAGTACTCCGAGCAGATCGACCGCTACGAGGAGTGGTTCACGACCGACCTCGCGATCGACGAGGAGGGTCGCTGCGTCGGCGCCGTCACCCGCAACATCAAGGACGGCACCACCGAGGTCTTCAAGGCGAAGAGCGTGATCCTCGCCTCCGGCGGCAACGGGCAGATCTGGCAGCCGACGACCAACGCCCTGATCTGCACCGGCGACGGGATCGCGATGGCCTACCGCGCCGGCGCGACGCTGATGGACATGGAGATGATCCAGTACCACCCGACGACGCTGGCGGGCAAGGGCTTCCTGATCACCGAGGGCGCCCGCGGCGAGGGCGCCCACCTGCTCAACGCCAAGGGCGAGCGGTTCATGGAGAAGTACGCGCCGAACAAGATGGAGCTCGCCTCCCGCGACGTCGTCTCCCGCGCCGAGCAGACCGAGATCAACGAGGGCCGCGGCTTCCCCGACGGCACCGTCGCGCTCGACGTCACCGTCGTGCCGCGAAAGCGGATCCACGAGGCGCTGCGCGAGATCGTCCTCGTCGGCCGCGACTTCGCCGGCGTCGACATCACCCGCGAGCCGATCCACATCAAGCCCGGCAACCACTACACGATGGGCGGCGTCAAGACCGACATCTGGGGCCGGACCAACGTCCCCGGCCTCTACGCGGCCGGCGAGGTCGCCTGCGTCTCGGTCCACGGCGGCAACCGCCTCGGCGCCAACTCGCTGCTCGACACGCTGATCTTCGGCCGCCGCTCGGGCGAGGACGGCGCCCAACACGCGAAGGGCCACGGCTTCGGCCAGGTCTCGCGCACGGTGCTGAGCGACGCCGAGGCCCGGGTCGACGCGATCATCGCCCGTAAGCACGAGGGCGGCCGCCGCGTCTCCGAGATCAAGGCCGAGCTCGGCAAGACGATGGACGAGAAGGTCGCGGTGTTCCGCGACGAGGAGGGCATCCAGAGCGCCCTCGAGATCGTCCAGCGCCTCAAGGAGGAGGCGACGAGCGCCTACATCGACGACCGCGGCACGGTCTTCAACCAGGACGTCCTCGGGGCGATCGAGCTCCAGAACATGCTCGAGAACGCCGAGGCCTGCTGCATGGCCGCACTCGAGCGCAAGGAGAGCCGCGGCGCCCAGTACCGCACCGACTATCCGGAGCGCAACGACGAGGAGTGGCTGAAGCACATCGACGTCTCGATGAACGGCGAGGGCCCGGAGATCAGCTACTCGCCCGTGACCATCACCGACTGGCAACCACAGGAGAGGACCTACTAGATGTCCGCTTACACCCTCAAGGTCCGCCGCTACCAGCCGGAGGCGGAGGAAGACGACAAGCGCGGCGCCTACTGGGAGACCTTCGACGTCGAGCTCGACCCGACCCTCTCCGTCCTCGACGGCCTCCTCCAGGCCAAGAACGACAAGGACGGCACGCTCGCCGTCCGTTGCTCGTGCCGCGCCGCGATCTGCGGTTCCTGCGGAGTGAAGATCAACGGCCAGTCCACCCTCGCCTGCAAGACGCAGCTCGGCGAAGCGGCCGAAGAGGCGGCGCGGATGGCGCGGAACGGCGGCGGCGAGGCGGAGATCGTCGTCGAGCCGATGGGGAACATGCCGGTGATCAAGGACCTCGTCACCGACATGGAGTCGACCCACTGGACGAAGTTCCGCCGGGTCACCCCGTGGCTACTGCCCTCCGGCCCGCCGCCGGAGCGCGAGTACATCGTCCCGGCCGAGTCGATGGTCGACGTCACCCAGTCGGTCGCCTGCATCCAGTGCGGCGCCTGCGTCTCGTCCTGCCTCTCGATGGAAGCTGACCCCGACTTCATCGGGCCGGCGGCGCTCGCGAAGGCCTACCGCTTCGTCGGCGACCCGCGCGACGGCCAGACGACCGAGCGCCTCTACGACCTCGCCAACGACCCGCACGGCATGTACGACTGCACCCACTGCTTCTCGTGCATCGACGCCTGCCCGAAGGGCGTGGCGCCGATGAACCAGATCATGCGGCTGCGCCGTCTCGCCGGCGACGACCACGGCATCCGCGACGTCAACAACGGCCACAACCACGAGATGGCCTTCGTCAAGAACATCAAGAAGAAGGGGACGCTCGACGAGTCCCTGCTCCTCCAGGAGTCCTACGCGCCGGGCGTCAAGGGCAAGCTGATGCCCCGGGTCTCGGCGATCAAGGGCCTGCTCGGCTCGATCCCGACCGCGATCCGCGGCATCAAGACCGGCAAGATGCGCTCGGTCCCGAAGCTGATCCCGGGCGTCCACCACAAGCTTCCCGGCGACGCCCAGGGCCACGTCGAGGAGATCTACGAGCGGGCCGAGGAGAGCAAGATCCAGCTCAACCTCTACATCATCGGCGAGGGCGGCGAGGAGGACCACGCCGCCGAGGAAGTCGAGCCCGAATCGGTCTCGGAAGAGCCCACGACTGCATGAACACCAACCACAGGAGCGATCAATGAAGCTTGCGTACTGGCCCGGCTGCGTCTCGCGCGGCTTCACGCCCGAGCTGCACGGCTCGATGGCGCTCAGCGCCGAGGCCCTCGGGATCGAGCTCGTCACCCTCGACCGCGCCAACTGCTGCGGCGCCGGCGTCATCGCCGAGCACAACCAGGAGCTCGCCGACACCCTGAACGCGCGGACGTTCGCGCTCGCCCAGGAGACCGGGCTGTCGATGATGAACATCTGCTCGACCTGCCAGGGCGCCCAGTCGGAGTGCCAGGAGCGGCTCGACGCCGACTCCGCCTACCGCTCCCACATCAACGACACGCTCAGCGGCGAGGGCCTCGCCTACACGAAGGACAAGGACGGGTTCACGAACAAGAACTTCCTCTGGCTCCTCGTCGAGGACTACGGGCTCGACAAGCTCGCCGAGAAGGTCAAGCGCCCGCTCGAGGGCCTGCGCGTCGGCCCGTTCTACGGCTGCTACGTGCTGCGCCCGAAGACGCGGCTCGGCTACGACGAGTTCCCCGACCGCGACCTCTACCTCGAGCAGGTCATCGAGGTCCTCGGCGGTCAGGTCGTCGACTACGACGGCGCCCGCCGCTGCTGCGGGTTCCCGGTGATCACGATGAACAAGGAGACCTCGCTGCGGCAGGCCGGCACCCACGTCGGCGACGCGATCGACGCGGGCGCCGACTGTCTCGTCACGCCGTGCCCGCTCTGTCACCTCAACCTCGACATGCAGCAGCCGGAGGCCGCGAAGGTCGTCGGCCGCGACCTCGGGCTCGCCGTCCTGCACCTCCCGCAGCTGGTCGGGCTGGCGCTGGGGTTCGACCCGAAGCAGCTCGGCATGCCGAAGCACATCGCCTCGACGATCGCCGTCGAGGACCGGGTCTCAGCGCTCGCCTAGGCCACTACTTCTGCGGCGGCACCACCGCGTCGAAGCCGCCCTCGTCGTCGGTCAGGGTCACGTCGACCGGGACCTTGTCGCCGTTGGGGGCGGTCAGCTCGCACCGGAACTTCGCGCCCTCCTCGGCCTCCTGGTCCTCGGGACACGAAACGCTGACGTCGGCGGGATCGACGCCGGCCTGCGGAGCGAGCTGATCGGCGAGCTCCGTCTCGAGGTCGGCGGAGTCGATCGTCTTGTCCCCGCCGATCGAGATGCTGCAGCCGGCGAGCGCCACGGCGAGCGCCGGGACGGCGACGGCCAGGGCGATGATCTTCTTGGCGTTGTTCATGGTTCTCCTAGTCTGCGAGCGCGCCCGCGAGTTCGCGGCGGCCGCTGATGTCGAGTTTGCGGTAGGCGTTCGAGAGGTGGACCTCGACCGTCTTCGGGGTGACGAAGAGCTCCTGGGCGATCTGTTTATTGGTCTGACCGGCCGCCGCCAGGTCGGCGACCCGGCGCTCGGAGGCGGTCAGCGACGCGGGACCGGAGAGGGCGGCGCTGCGGGGCCGGGCGCCGGTCGCGTGGAGCTCGGTCCGGATCGCCGCGGCGAGCGGATCCGCTCCGCAGGCCTCCGCGAGCTCGTAGGCGCGGCGAAGGGGATCGCGGGCCTCGCTCGGCCGGCGGGCCCGGCGAACCGCGCCCCCTAGTGCCGCCAGGGCTACGGCGTGCTCCAGCTTCAGCGGCGATCGGGCGAGCAGCTCGACGCCGCGCTCGAGCTCCTCGATCCCGTCGGCGCCGCGGAGCTCGCCGAGCTGGGCGAGGGCGCGGCCGACGGTGCCCGGCGCACCCCAGCTCTCGGCCAGCTCGACGTCGGTCCGGAGCACCGCCTCCGCCTCCTCGGCCCGGCCGAGCCGGGCGAGCGCCCGCGCCTGCAGGCGCCTCCCCGGGGCGAAGGCGGGATTGACCCGCCAGCCGCAGAGCTCGACGTGGCGCTCGGCCGCGGCGAGGGCTTCCTCGTTGCGGCCACGCTCGAGCATCAGCTCGATCTCGGCGACCTTCCAGACGAGGGCGCCATCGCCGATTCCCTCGGGACGATCGATCGAGTTGAGCTCGCGCTCGGCCTCGTCGACCCGCCCGCGTCGGATCAGCGTCGAGGCGAGCAGGCCGTAGGCGTATTCGAGGGTGGAGCCCCCGAGCAGCCGGATCTGTTCGACCCCCGCGCGCAGCGAGAGCTCGGCGTCCTCGAGCTCGCCGTGGTGGAGCTCGGTGAACCCGCGCCACAGCTGCACGCTCATGACGCCGAACAGCGATCCCTGCCGGTGCGAGCGGGCGAGCGCCCGGTCCCAGACGTCGATCGCCTCCGGCCGCTCGGCGGCGACGAGGACGACGTTGGCGACGATCCACGCGAGACCCGTGTCGACCTCCATCTGGGTCGCGAGCTCGATCGCCGAGGACGCGAGCTCGGCGCACTCGACGGCCGAGCCGCCGCGGTAGAGCCAGTCGTATGAGGCGGCCGCGGCGAGCACGCTCTCGCCGGGGCTCGGATCGGCCGGCAGGGCCCGGAGCCGCCGGAAGCGCTCCTCCGCGTCGGGGACGTCGGCGCCGAAGTAGATCGAGATCAGCTCGACCGACTCGACGATCGCGATCAGGTCGGGGGCGGCGCCGGCCAGCTCTCGCTGTGCCTCGGCAGCGAGATCGGCGGCCCGCTGGGCCTCGCCGACGAAGAGCAGCACCCGCGAAAGCGCGTAGGCCGCCGCGACGCGGAGCTCGGGGGCGTCGAGGCCGCGATAGGCGGCGAGCAGGTGCTCGGCGGCGGCGGTCCTCCCGGTCCCCGCCTCCGCCATCCCGAGCTGGAGCAGGACGCCGGGGCGCCGCTCGTCGGCGATCGGCTCCGCGAGCATGCGGGTCAGGTACGTCACCGCGCTGTCGGCGGCGCCGCTCGCCAGCGCCACCTGAGAGGCGCGGTCGAGCGCCTCGCTCGCCCACTCCTCCCCGACCGGGGGCGCGGCGAGGAGCTGGGCGGCCACCCGCTCCGGCGCCGCGCCGGCCTCCTGCATCAGGCGGGCGGCGCGGGCGTGAGCGAGCTCGCGCTCGCCCGGGGGCACGTCCTCGACGATCGCGTCGCGGACGAGGGGGTGGGCGAACTCGAGCGGGGTACGGGCCGCGAGGATCCCGACCCGCGACAGCGCGCCGGTGGAGTCCGCGACGGCGACCGGCTCGCGGCCCGAGAACCGGGCGACGGTCGCGACGTCGCTGCCGTCCCCGAGGATGGCGACCGCGCGGGCGATCTCCGTCGCCTCCTCCGGCAGCCCGCGCAGGCGGGCGACGACCGTTCGCGAAACCGCGCGCGGCCCGAGGTCGGTGATCGCCGCCGCGTCGCGCGCGGTCGGCGAGCGGCCCTCGAGCGCGACGGCGTTCAGGGTCTGCTGGACGAGCAGCGGGTTGCCGCCCGACGCCCGCCTGCAGGCGTCGCTGAACGCGGCGTCGCCGGGACGGTCGAAGCGTCGCTCGATCAGCGCCGCGATGCCGGCCACCGACAGCGGCCGCGGGCTGACGATCAACGCCCCCGGCTCGGCCGTGATGCCCGCGATCAGCGGCGGGTCGACGCCCGGCTCGGTCGAGCGCTGCCCGTTCAGCATCCCGATCCGGGTGCCGTCGAGCCGGTGTGCCAGATAGGCGAGGAACCGGAGCGAGGGGCGATCGCACCACTGGAGGTCATCGACGACGAGCAGCATCGGCTCCTCGCCGGCGACGTTGAGGGCCATCCAGAACAGGCCGTGGAGGACCGAGAAGGAGACGTTGCCGCCGGCCACGGCCTCCGCGGGCGAAGCGTTCGCGGTGAAGAGGCCGGCGGCGGGCTCGGCCGCCCCGGCGAAAACGGCATCGGCTCCGGCCTCGGCGACGACGCCCTCGAAGAGCTGGCGGACGACGCCGAATCCGAAATCGATCTCGAGCTCGCTCCCCCGCGCGGAATGGACCGCGAAGCCGCGGTCCGCGGCGAGGCCGGCGATCTCCGCGATCAGCACGCTCTTGCCGATTCCGGCCGGTCCCTCGACGGACACCACCGTGCCGGCGCCGGCGGCGATGCCGTCGAGCGCGGCAGCGGTCGCCTCCAGCTCCCCCTCCCTCTCGACCAGTACCTCGCTCCCATCCGCCACGGGTCCGAATCTATAACGAGACGGACCCGTGGCGGCGGGCATCAGCCCTCGTCGATCGAGTGGTTGGCGAGGAACAGCCCGTCGGGGTCGACGTTCGCGCGGACCTCACGGAGCCTGCGCAGCGTCCGATCGCCGTAGATCGCCTCGGGGTCGACCGGGCTCTCGGCGAAGTTGCCGTAGGCCCCGCCGGTGTCGACGATGTCGAGCGCGTTGCGAGATGCGGTGAACGCCGCCTCGAGGGCCGGGACGATCGCCGGGTCCATGAGCATCCCGACGGCGAAGGTCATGAACCTCCCGTCGAGCGCGCCGAGCGCCCCGCTCCCCTCACCGCGGCGTCCGAGCGCGCCGCCGAGGTGGCGGAACTCGAACGAGAGCAGCGGCGAGTCGGCTCCGGGACCGACCGCGGCGACGAGGCGATCGAGCGACTCGGCGTCGAGGTCGGCCAGCATCTGGTGATCGCCCATCCCGGGCACCGGGCCCGGAGGATCCATGTGGAGGGCGAGCAGCTCCGGCGGGGCGATGGTGGCGAACGTGTCCATCTTCGGGCCGAGCTCCCGCAGCGGCGCGAGCAGATCGCCCGCCTGCTCCTCGTTGCCGAGGTAGGCCGCCTCGATCACCGCGAACGAACGGCCGCGGAGGAACTCCGGGACGTCGGGGATCGGGGGGATCTGGACGAGCCGGCCGACCGATGTCACCTCGTCCGGCACCGAGGCCGTCCACCGGCGCCAGGCCTCCAGCACCTCGCCCGCACGCTCGTACGGGAAGAAGAGCGCGCCGGCGTACAGCTCGGTGATCGGCAGCAGCGAGAACTCGATCGCCGTGACGACGCCGAAGTTGCCGCCTCCTCCTCGCAGGGCCCAGAACAGGTCCGGGTCGGTCAGCGCCGTCACCTCGCGGAGGTCGCCGTGGGCGCTGACCAGCTCGATCGCCGTCACGCGGTCCGCGGCCAGGCCGTGCTTGCGGGCAAGCCAGCTGACGCCCCCGCCCAGCGTGTAGCCGACGACGCCGACGTCGTGGGAGGAGCCGGCGAGCGCGGCGAGCCCGTGCTCGGCGGCCGGACCGACCACCTCGCCCCAGGTGACGCCGGCGCCGACGCGGGCCGTCCGGGTCGCGGGCTCGATCCGGACCTCGCGCATGCGCTCGGTCTTGATCAGCATCGCCCCGTCGAGGTCGCCGTGGGCGGCCGCGTTGTGGCCGGTGCCCTGCGCCGCGACGCGAAGGCCGCGGTCGCGGGCGAACCGCACGGCCCGGGCGACGTCGGCGGCGTCCTCGGGGATCGCCACGACGGCGGGGTGTTGATCGACGGCCAGGTTCCAGGCGCTTCGTGCTTCGTCCCAGTCGGGATCGGCGGCGGTGTGCAGGGACCCGGCGAACTCGGCGCGGAGCGGACTCAGGTCGGTCGTTTCGGTGATCGGGTTCATCGGGGGCCTCCTCGGCTTCGGAATCAGCAACTTCGATTCCATCCTGCTCGAGGCCCGGCCCCGTGCCATCGAGGGGAACCCCAGACCCCTACCCCAATGTTTGGGGTACCCCCTTTGTCAGTCGACGGCGCCGACGCGGTACCAGTCCACGTACTTCCCACAGGTCTGGCGAACCGGGATGCGCCCGACGGCGCCTCCATCGAGTGGCGTCGCCGTCAGAGAGCGAAGATGCGCCTCGTTCGGAGCGCGGAGAAGGCGGCCGATCAGGCCGGGCTCCTCCGGCTCGACGGTCACCTCGGCGTCGACCGGGTCATCGACGCGGACCTCGGCCACCGGGAACGTCGGCGTCTCGCCGCGGAAGTCGAGGTTCGCCTCCACGGTCGCGTCGAGCCCCAGATCGGGCGAGGTGACGATGAGCGGCCGGCGGCTGTCGTACTCGAGCGAGATCAGCCAGCGGCCGGCCTCGGGGATCTCGAGCCCGATCGTGGCCGGCGCCCCGTCGCTCGCGGTGTCGGACGGCTTCCATCCGTCGGGTTCCGCGATCACGGGCTTGGTGTTCCAGACGAGCGCGGTGCCCTTGCCCGTCGCCACCGTCCGCTGGTCGGGATCGGTGCAGTCGAGCACCGCGCCCGGGGCGGTGCCCTCGTCGAGCGTCCGCCGCTTGCCGGTGCGCCCTGTGTTCTCGTAGAGGACGTAGTCCTGGGTCCGCTTGACCTCGCGGAAACGCGGCGGCACCCCCGATGCGGGCCCGCCGGTCGTCGCGAGGACGTACCGGAAGCTGTCCAGCGTCGCCGGGAAGACGGCGTCGACGTCGAACTTCTCGCCCCCGCCCTCCCCCTTCTTGAACCGCGGCCTGGCGTCCTCGACGTCGTAGAAGTTGGTGACGATCCCGGTGATTTCGCCGGAGCCGCGGAGCTCCCAGCCGATGAAGTCGTCGCGGCCGAGGAAGAGCACGGGCTCGTCCTCCACCAGCGACTGGAAGGACTCGAGCTGGGATGCGTGCGAGTCGGGGCCGACGGGCGCGTTGCGGATCACGAGGAAGCTCGACCCGGCGGCGGCGACGAGCAGGACGATTCCGAGCGCCAGCGCCGCGCCGCGGCCCGCGAGCGTCCCGCGGAGCGCGATCGCCATCACGACCGGCGCGAGGATCGCGAGCGCCTTCGCCGCGATGTAGGGGCTGCTGAAGGCGGCGGCCAGCGCGTAGACGCCCGCCATCGCGACCAGCAGCGCCGGCAACACCCAGTCGCGCTCGCGCCGCTCGCGCAGGAGCCCGAGCACGAGCGCCGCGAGCCCGATCAGCGCGCCGAGATAGAAGGCGATCGCCGGAGCGCCCGCCGAGGTCGGGGTGGCGTCGAACTCGCCGGCCGGCCAAATCCCGAATGCCTCCAGCGGCGAGAGCGCCTGCGCGAGGTTGCCGAGGTCGGAGCCGAAGCGGTCCGGGTTCAGGGCGGAGAGCCGGCTGAAGTCGGCGATCCGGCTCCACTCGCCGGCGGTCGCGACGGCGACGACGAGGAGCAGGCCGAGCAGATAGGGCGCGAGCTTGCGGAGCCAGTTCTCGGGCAGCTCGGGGCGCGGCTTGACCAGGAACCAGCGCGCGGCCACGACGACGACGCCGACCGCGCCGATCCAGAGCAGGCCCGGCAGGCTGTAGTTGAAGACCGATGCGGCCGCGATCACGGCCGCCGGCAGCACCCGCCGGATCGGGTGGACCGGGCGGGCAGGAACGGGCTCGACCGTCTCGTCGAGCGGCGTCCGCATGCCGATCAGCGCCGCGAGCGAGAGCGCGAAGCCGATCAGGAGCATCGCCTGCAGCGGCTCCTTGAACGCGCCCTGGGTCAGGTAAGCCGCGCCGAGGTAGGTCAGGGCGACGAGCGGGGCGCCGGCGATGAGCCGCAGCCGGCCCATCTTCCCGAGCAGGCCGATCGCGAGCAGGCCGAACAGCGGCGCCAGCGCCATCGTGAACCCGGCGAAGACGTCGATCAGGTCGGCGCTGCCCACGCGGGCGACGGCGGCGACGATCGCGTGCGGACCGATCGGGTAGCCGCCCTTGATGAAGCTGGGCACGGCGCCGGAGTAGTCGCTGACGTAGTCGGCGATGATCAGGTGCGAGGCCATGTCGTCGTTGACGAGGCCGACGCCGAGGATCCCGACGAATCCGGCGATCGCGAACGGGAGCGAGGCGGCGAGGACGGTGATGGCGACCACCGGTGCGCCGACCGTGGCGGCGGCGCGACGGCCCCCGGACCGCGGCCAGGACCAGACCGCGGCGGCGACCGTGAGGGCGCCGAGGACGATCGCGGCCGTCGTCGCATGGCCCGGCAGGCGGATCGCGATCCCGGCGGCGACGAGGAGGACCGCGAGTCCATAGGCGGGAGCGAGCCAGCTGAACGCGAGCCGATGCTCCCGGGTCGCGCCGGCCGCGAACGCGGCGAGCGCCTGCCCGGTGAAGAGGGCTGCGACGAGGACGAAGGCGAGCGTTGCGTACGCGGCGATCATCGGGATGCTCCGGTCAGGCGGGCTCCGCGCGCGGAATCACCGCAACGGCGGGGTCAGCCTGCGTCCAGTGCGGGGTCGGGGACGCGGACGAGGTCCCGCTCGACGAGGACCTCGGCGACCTGGACCGCGTTGGTCGCCGCACCCTTGCGGAGGTTGTCGCCGACGATCCAGAGGTTCAGGCAGCGCTCGTGCGAGTCGTCGCGGCGGATCCGCCCGACCAGGACCTCGTCGCGCCCCGCCGCGGCGGTGGCCAGCGGGTAGATCCCCTCGGCCGGATCGTCGAGGACGACGACGCCGGGCGCCGACGCGAGCAGCTCGCGGCAGGCCTCCGGGCTGAGGTCGTCGCGGGTCTGGAGGTTGACCGACTCGGAGTGCGCGTTGAAGACGGGCACGCGGGCGCAGGTAGCCGAGATCCCGGTCTCGGTTCCGACACCGAGGATCTTGCGGATCTCGGCGATCATCTTTCGTTCCTCGGTCGTGTAGTCGTCGCCGCCCTTGAAGGTCTCGACCTGGGGCAGCACGTTGAAGGCGATCCGGTGCGGGTAGACGTGGGCGACGGGCTCCTCGCCGGCCAGCACGGCCGCGGACTGCGAGCGCAGCTCCTCGATCGCCCGGTTCCCGGTCCCGGAGACCGACTGATAGGTGGAGACGATCAGCCGCTCGATCCCGGCGACGTCGAGGATCGGCTTCAGCGCGACGACCATCTGCATCGTCGAGCAGTTCGGGTTGGCGACGAGCCCGCGGTGTGAGTCTGCCGCGTCCGGGTTGACCTCGCTGACGACGAGTGGCACCTGCTCGTGCATACGCCAGTAGCTGGTGTTGTCGACGACGACGGCCCCGGCCGCCACGATCCGCGGCGCCCACTCGGAGCTGACGGCGCCGCCGGCCGAGGAGATCACGATGTCGAGCCCCTGAATCGACTCCTCCGACAGCTCGCGGCACTCGACCTCGTCGTCGGCATACGGCAGGCGCTTGCCGGCCGAGCGCGCGGAGGCGAGCGGGACGACCTCGGAGGCGGGGAAGCTGCGCTCGGAGAGAACCTGCAGGACCGTCGATCCGACCGCCCCGGTGGCCCCGAGCACGCCGACCCGGAGGCCGGACGCGCCGGCGGCGCTCATCGCCCGAGGGCGCGAGCCTTGTGCTCGCCGGTCGAGTCCTCTTCGTGGACCGCGTCGGCGCCGAGCTCGAACGCAGTGTGGAGCGCCCGGACGGCGTCGTCGACGCGATCGGCCGCGATCACGCAGGAGATCTTGATCGGCGACGTCGAGATCATCTCGATGTTGATGCCCTCGTCGCCGAGGACCTTGAAGACCTTGGCGGCGACGCCGGGGTGGCTGCGCATGCCGGCGCCGACGATCGAGACCTTGCCGATCTGGACGTCGGTGAGGATCTCGCCCGAGCTCATGCCGTTCTCGCCCTCGATCGCGCCGACCGCGGTATCGAGGTCGTCGCGGGCCACCGTGAACGACAGGTCGGCGCCGTGCTCGGTCGAGACCGGCTCGTTCTGGATGATCACGTCGACGTTGACGTTCGCCTCGGCGAGCGCGGTGAAGATCCGCCCCGCCATGCCGGGCTCGTTGCGAACCCCGGCCAGGGTGACGCGAGCCTCCTCGGCGGAGTGGGTGACTGCTGTGACGAAGGGGTTCTCCAAGGTCTCGTCCTCTGCGACCACGAGGGTACCGGTGCCCTGCTCGAACGAGGACCTGCAGTGAATCCTGACGCCGTGGTTGCGGGCGTACTCGACGCTCCGCAGCTGGAGCACTCCGGCCCCGGAGGCCGACATCTCGAGCATCTCCTCGAACGAGACCGTCTCGAGCTTCCTGGCGTCGGACACGAGGCGGGGATCGGCGCTGAACACGCCGGCGACGTCGGTATAGATCTCGCAGACCGAAGCGCCGAGCGCCGCGGCGAGCGCCACCGCAGTCGTGTCGGAGCCGCCGCGCCCGAGCGTGGTCACGTCCTTGGAATCGGTCGAGACGCCCTGAAACCCGGCGACGAGGACGATGTTGTCCTGCTCGAGCGCCTGCTCGATCCGGCCGGCGCGCACGTCGACGATCCGCGCCTTCGTGTGCGAGGAGTCGGTGACGATCCCGGCCTGCGATCCGGTCAGCGAGATCGCCTGGTGGCCGAGGTCCCAGATCGCCATCGCGCAGAGCGCGCAGGAGATCCGCTCACCGGTCGAGAGCAGCATGTCCATCTCGCGCGGGCTCGGGCGATCGGAGATCTCGCTCGCCATCGTCAGCAGCTCGTCGGTCGTCTTCCCCCGCGCGGACAGCACCGCGACGACCTTGTTGCCGCGATCGCGCTCGGCGACGATCCGGGCCGCCGCCCGCTTCAGGTCCTCGGGCCCGGCGACGGAGGTGCCGCCGAACTTCATGACCACGGTCTCGCCCCCGGAGCCGACTCCGGGGGTGCTCGCCTGCGGCTCGGCGCTTGTCGCATCGCTCGTCACGACGGCTGAGGATAGAGAGGCCACCCCCATCACTCCCGCCGGCACGCGAGCGTCGAGACCGTCAGATCGAGGTCGAACGGTTCCCCCCGTGAGCCCGCCATCACCGTTCGCTGGTCGATCCCGCGCACCCACCGCAGCGGCGCCGGCGCCGGGCCGGAGCCGCGTCTCGAGGGGCCGAGCTTCGGCGCGTCCGGGATCCTCGCTCCGTCCGGGGTCGTGAACCGGGGGCGTCCCGCGACCATCTCGACGCCGAACCCGCCCTCGTGTACGAGGCGGTGATGGTGGCGGCAGAGCCGAACGAGGTTGTCGAGGGACGTCTCGCCTCCGGCGGCCCAATGCCTGACGTGATGGGCATCGACGAATCGCGTCGACCCGCAGCCGGGGAACCTGCAGCCATGGTCGCGCGACCGCAGCGCGCGGGCGATCGCGGGCGGGATCGCCCGGGTCTTGCGGCCGACGGAGACCGGGCTGCCGCCGGACTCGACCATCAGCATTACGGACGCGTCGCAGGCGATCCGGGAGGCGGTGGCGGGCGGCAACCCGGCCCGCCCCTCGACGACCGCGTTGCTGCGGGCCGAACCCGGATCTGCCAGATCCGCGAGATCGACATGGCAGACCACCTGGTGACGATCGCCGCCGGAGCGGTCGGCGCCGAGCGAGCCGCGGGCCAGGAAGTCGTCGGCCAGCGCGCCGATGGCATCGGCCGTCGACGGGGCCGGGCAGTCCTCGGCCACTTTGCGCTCGCCCTCGTCGTCGGCGGGAGTCGCCTCGGCGAGACGGTCCGCCGTACGTTCGCGCCAGAGACCCTCGCAGGCGATCTCCAGCGCCTTGAGCAGCAGCGCGCCCTCCTCGGCCGGCAGGATGCCGCTGATCCGGAGGTTGCCGTCGTCCTCCCACGACGTGGTCAGATGGCGCCGCGCTCGCGCCTCCTCGGCCTCGTCCGGGCTCGTCGCCTTCCGGTAGGCGAGGAGGATTCGCTCGAGCTGGGCGGCGGTGGCGTCCTCGGCCAGGTCGAGCAACGCCTGCTCGTCATCCGGATCGACGACCCTGGTCAGCGCTCTCACCTTCGAGTAGCTGAGCTTCCCCGCCGCGAAGGAGGCGGTCGTGAGCGGGAGATCCGCCAGTGCACGCGCGACCCGCACGTACTCGAACGCCGTTCTTCGCGAGACCGAGCATCGCCAGGCGAGCCAGCGGGCGCAGCAGGAGAACCCCTGGCGCTCGTGCTCGCCCCGGCGGTCGAACTCGGCTACGAGCAGAAGCCAGCGGCACGTCGCCGCCGCGATCTGGCCGGCGAGCTCGCCGATTCGCCGCTCCAAGGTCTCGGCATCGAGGTCGCGGAGGGACGCGTCCGCCCCGGGTGCGATCGGCGCCGCGAAGGGGTCGGTTGATACGGGTGGTGCGGCGTCGATGAACATGGCTTCGAAGCTAGCCCCGGACCCGGACCGAAAACGGCTTGTTCAGGCCGATTTCACGGTTTCGGCACGCTTCGGTTTCGGAATCGGCACATTCGACACAGAATCGGCACACCCGGTGCTCCGCGGGACACTCCCCGGAGCCGGTGCTCCGGCCATCCCGGTGCTCCGCGGGACACTCCCCGACGAGCGGATCGGCGCCCTCGGAGGTCGGCGGGTCGCCGAGTGTCCCGCGGGACACTCGGCGACTGCGCGGGCGGCGGCTCTAGACGCTGCGGCGGCCGGTCAGGGCGCGCCCGAGGGTGACCTCGTCGGCATGCTCGAGGTCGGCCCCGACCGGCAGGCCGCTGGCGAGCCGGGTCAGGGTGACGCGACCGCGGAGGCGCTCGCCGATGTGGTGGGCGGTGGCCTCGCCGGTGGTGGTGGGATTGGTCGCGATGACGATCTCCTCGACGCCGCCGGCGTCGACCCGGGCGACGAGCTCCTCGATCTTCAGGTCGGACGGGTCGATGCCGTCGATCGGCGAGAGCGCTCCGCCGAGCACGTGGTAGAGCCCGCGGTACTCGCCTGTCCGTTCGATCGGGATCACGTCCTGGGGCTCCTCGACGACGCAGATCAGCTCCCGGTTGCGGCGCGGGTCGGCGCAGACTTCGCAGACGGGGCCCTCGGCGAGGTTGAAGCAGGTCTCGCAGAGGCCGATCTGCTCCTTCACCTCGCGGATCGCCGCGGCGAGAGCGAAAGCGTCGTCATCGCTGGAGCGCAGGATGTGGAACGCGAGCCGCTGGGCGGTCCGGCGGCCGATCCCGGGCAGCTTCCCGAGCTCGGCGATCAGCCTGTCGACCGGCGCCGGGTGCAACTACATGCCCGGAAGGCCGAGACCGCCGCCGCCGCCGAGACCGCCGGCGATGCCGCCCATCTTCGACTCCGCCCGCTCCTGCGCGGCGCGGATCCCCTCGTTGACCGCGGCGAGGACCATGTCCTGGAGCATCTCGACGTCCTCCGGATCCACGGCAGCGGGGTCGATGACGATCTCCTGGACGACGAGGTCGCCGCTGACCTTGACCTTGACCATCCCACCGCCGGCGCTGGTGTCGACGATCTCGTCCTTGAGCTCCTCCTGGGCCTTCGCCATGTCGGCCTGCATCTGCTGCGCCTGCTTCATCAGCGCGCCCATGTCGAGCCCGCCGGGTCCGCCAGGCATCCGTCCTCTCGCCATCAGCTCGTCTCCTCCATCGGTTTGTCGGGTTCGTCGTCGATTACCACCTCGGCATCGAACTCGGCGATGAAACGCTCGACGAGTTCGTTCTCGCCGGTCGCCGCCTCCGCCTCATCGCCGCCGGACCCAGCCGGAGCGGACTCGGCCTCGGGCTCGTCGTCCAGCATCGTGTAGACGGGACGCAGCGGCGTGCCGAGGACGGAGAGGATCGCCTTCGCGACGAGCTCGCGGTTGTCCTTGTCGTCGGCCTTGCGGCGGTTGAAGGCGGAACCGGGCGGGAAGGCGATGGTGACCGTCCCCTCGTCTTCGTCGACCGCAACGGGGCGAGCGATCCCGACGACGGCCGAAAGCATCCCGGCTCCGTCCTGGCGCATCTGCTCGAGGATGCCGGGCCAGAGCTCGATGACGCGTTCGCGGCCGGCGGCCGAGGGCTCGTCCTGCACGGCCGCGGCGGCTTCGGCCGGAGGTTCGGGTTCGGGAGCGGGCGCCACCGCGGGCTCCGGGGCCGCAGCCTCGACGGCGGTGGGCTCGGGCGCAGCCGACTCGGGCTCAGGTGCCGCGACGGGCGCGGCCTGCGCCGGAGGCGTGGGAGCGGCCGCCGGCGCAGGAGCGGCGGGAGCTGCGGGCGCGGGGCCGGTGCCGGCCACGGCCGCCTCGAGCCGCTCGATCCGCTGGTTCAGCGCCGCCCGCGAGGGATCGATCTCCGGTCGCGCCGCCCGGAGCAGCGCGAGCTCGACGGTCATCCTCGCCTCGTCGCCCTCGCGGATCGCGGTGAGCGCCGCCGAGAGCTCGTCGATCGCCCGGACGAGCGCGATCTCGCCGAGGCGGTTCGCCTGGTCGGAGATCCGCGCCTCCTGGCCGGCGACGACGAGGAAGTGGTCGGGGATCTCGCCGAGCGTCGCAACGACGAGGAGCTGGCGGAGGTGGGCGATCAGGTCGCTAGCGAATCGCGCCGGGTCGTGGCCGGCGCTCGAGATCGCGGCGCTGACCCGCAGCGCCTCGGCGCCGTCGCCGGACGCGATCGCCTCCGACGCCCGGAAGATCAGCTCGGAGTCGGCGACGCCGAGCACGGCCAGTACGTCCTCGGTCGCGATCTCGTTGCCGCTGTAGGCGACGAGCTGGTCGAGCGTGCCGAGGGCGTCGCGGAAGCTGCCGTTGGCCGCCCGGGCGATCGCTCCGACGGCCCCGTCGTCGATCCCGATCGACTCGGCCGCGGCCGCACGCCGGAGGACGATCGCGATCTCGTCCGGGGAGGGCCGGCCGAAGTCGAAGCGCTGGCAGCGATCGACGATCGTCGGCATCACCTTGTGGGCCTCGGTGGTCGCGAGGACGAAGACGGTGTTCGGCGGCGGCTCCTCGAGCGTCTTCAGGAAGGCGTTCCACGCCTCGCGGGTGAGCATGTGAGCCTCGTCGAGGATGTAGACCTTCCAGGTCCCCTCCGGGGGCGCGTAGCTCACCCGCTCGCGGAGATCGCGGATGTCGTCGACCGAGCGGTTCGAGGCGGCGTCCATCTCGATCACGTCCATCGAGCTGCCGGCAGCGATCGCCACGCAGGAGTCGCAGACCCCGCACGGTTCGAGCGTCGGCCCGTTGACACAGTTCAGCGAGCGGGCGAGGATCTTGGCCATCGAGGTCTTGCCGGTTCCGCGCGAGCCGACGAACAGATACGCGTGGTGGACGCGATCGCGCTCGATCGCGTTGCTGAGGGTCCGGACGACGTGTTCCTGCCCGACGACGTCGGCGAACGACTGCGGGCGGTGACGGCGATAGAGGGACTGCTCGGCCACGAGCGGTCAGTCTAGAGGCGCGCTCCCCCTAGACTCCTGCGTCCTCAGATGAGCTCCGCCGTTCCCGTTCGCGCCCCGCTTCTCGCCGTCTGCGCGCTGCTCGCGGCCATCTGCGGGCTGGCGCTGCCCGCCGGCGCATCGGCCGGCGGCGGCCGCCTCGACGCGGCTCTCGACAGGATCATCGACGACCCCCAGGGCCCGCCGGGACTGTCGGTCCTGATCCAGCGCGGCAGCGAGATCGACTTCCGCCGCCGCGGCGTCGCCGACCGGAAGACGGGCGCAAAGCCGAAGATCGACTCGCCGATGAGGATCGCGAGCATGGCGAAAGCCTTCAACGGCGCACTCGCTTTGTCGCTCGTCTCGGAGCGGAGGATCGGCCTCGACGACACCGTCGGCCAGTGGCTGCCCGGCATCTGGCCGAAGGCCGACGCGGTGACGGTCCGCGAGATGCTCGGGCACACCGCCGGGCTGCCCGACTACATCCGCCAGCCGGCCTTCATCGAAGACCTGACGTCGGATCCGGGTCAGTACATGACGCCCTTCGAGCTCATCGACTACGTGAACGACCTCGACGTCGGCCTCGCCCCGGGGGAGAGCTACGAGTACTCCGACAGCGACAACATCATGGTCGGCCTGCTCGTCGAGGCCGCCACGGGCCGTCCCTACAACAAGCTGATGCAGAACGAGATCTACGAGCCCGTCGGAATCCGCAACACGAGCCTTCCCGACACGCTCGCGATGCCGAAGGGCTACATGCACGGCTACGACCGCAACGACCAGGGCAGGTTCGAGGACGTCAGCAAGTTCATCAACCCCGCGCTCGCCTGGGCATCGGGTGGGATCGTCTCGACCCCCGCCGACGTCAACGACTTCTTTCGGGCCTACGTCGGCGGTGAGCTCTTCAGCTCCAAGGTCGCGCGGAGCCAGAACCGGTACGTGCGCGGGCGCTCCTCGCCGCCGGGCCCCGGGCGCAACGACGCCACCCTCGGCCTGTTCCGCTACCGGACCCGGTGCGGCACCGTCTACGGGCACACCGGCTCCTATCCGGGCTACCGGCTCTTCGCGGCCTCCAGCGCCAACGGCAAGCGGTCGGTCGTGTTCTCGGTCAACTCGCAGATCGTCCCCGGGGAGGGCTCGCCCCGGGTCAGCGGGCTGATCCGCCGCGCCCAGGCCGACGCGGTCTGCCTCGCCCTCCGCTGAGCGGCGTCGCCGGGAATCCGGCAGGGACAAATCCCGTGCCCTGAAACCGGGTTCATGAGCGGGCGTTTTCTCTAGCCTCGGGCCCGGTGGAACCAAGGATCTTCAGACGGGGATCCGAGCTGGCAGGTGGTCGCTACACGCTCGAGCGGAGGCTCGGCAGCGGCGGCATGGCGACGGTCTGGCTCGGCCTCGACGACCGACTCGCCCGCCGCGTGGCGATCAAGATCCCGTCGGAGGCGATCGTCGCCGACGAGACCTTCTCGATCCGCTTCGAGCGCGAGGCGCAGATCGCGGCGGCGCTCTCCCATCCCCATCTCGTCTCGGTCTACGACTACGGGTACGAGGGCGATCGTCCCTTCCTCGTCAGCGAGTTCGTGGACGGCTCGAACCTCGCGGAGCTGCGCGCCGAGGGTCGCGGCCCGGCGACGGAGGAGCTCGCGGAGGCGCTGCTCGACGCGCTCGATCACATCCACGGCGCCGGCATCGTCCACCGCGACGTCAAGCCCGGCAACGTTCTCGTCGACCGCGGCGGCCGGATCCTGCTGACCGACTTCGGGATCGCGCAGGCGGGAGACGCGACCGCCCTGACCAACGAGGGCCACGTCGTCGGGACGCCGACCTACCTCGCCCCGGAGGTCGAGCGCGGCGGGCGGGCCACCGCGAAATCCGACCTCTACTCGCTCGGCCTCCTGCTCTCCGAGCAGCTCTCGGCGAGCGACCCGGACCGGATCGGGAGGCTGATCGACGCCCTGACCAGCATCGACCCGGTGGACCGGCCGGCGAGCGCAGACGAGGCGCGCGAGCTCGCCGAGCGCCGGAGCGTCCACGTGACGGCCGTCGGCCCGGCGACCCGGGCCGCGACGCCGCCCCCCACCGACGAGGCGCCCGCCGCGACGGGCTCGGGCTCGGGCTCGGGTGATCTGCGGCGCAGCCGGCTGGTGGTCGGCGGCCTCGTCGCGCTGGTCGTCGCCGCCGCGGCGGCGATCGCCCTCGCCTCCGGCGGCGACGAGGG
>JADFCZ010000041.1 GCA_018263295.1 Conexibacter sp. | reverse complement strand
CTGAATCCGTGGACCAGCGCGTCAGCCTGATCACCCTCGGCGTCGCCGACCTCCCCCGCTCGGTCGCCTTCTACGAGGCGCTCGGCTGGGAGCCCGGCAACGACTGGCGGGCCCAGGACGTCGCCTTCTTCCAATGCGGCGGCATGGCCGTGGCGCTCTGGAGCCGCGAGGAGCTTGCGGCCGACAGCACCGTGGCCGACTCCGGCGGCTGGGGCGGGGTAACGCTCGCCTACAACGTGGACTCTCCCGCCGAGGTCGACGCGGTGATCACCGAGGCGCAATCGGCGGGAGCGAAGATCGGCCGAACGGGCGCGGAGACCCCGTGGGGCGGCTACTCGGCCGTCTTCATCGATCCGGACGGCCACCCGTGGGAGGTCGCCCACAACCCTCACTGGACCATCGCCCCCGACGGTTCCGTCCGCATATAGGCGGCGAGATAACTCCGGCGGAATGCTCCGCTTCGCGTCCGCTTCCGCCGGCTCGCAGCCAGGCTGCGGCGGCGCTCAGATCACGGCATCCCTTCGGGCTGCCGGAAGTGCTGCGCCGCCTTCCGGCGGGCAAACATCCGGTGCCGAAGCTCGGTCCCTACTCCAACACGACCAGGACGTCGCCCTCGCTCACCGACTGACCCTCCTCGCAGCGGATCTCGGCGACCTTGCCCTCGTCCTCGGCCTCGACCGGCATCTCCATCTTCATCGACTCGAGGATGACCACCGTGTCGTCGAGGTCGACCTGATCGCCGACGGCGACCTCGATCTTCCAGACGGTTCCGGTGATGTGGGCGGGGATGTCCGGCACAGGGCGGCAGAATAGTCGCCGGTGACGGCGGAAGCGGAGAGCGCAGCGGGGCGGATCGCGATCGTCGCCGCGCGCGACGAGGGCGACCGGATCGGCGCCACGCTGGCATCCCTGCGGGAGGCCTCGCCGGGCATCGGCCTCTGGGTCGCCGACGACGCCTCCAGCGACGACACCCGCGACGTCGCCCTCGCGGCCGGGGCCACGGTGATCGGCCGTAACAGGCCACACGGCAAGGGTGGCAACGTGACGGCCGCGGCGACCGCCGCCCTCGAAGGTCTCGACCCGGGGACGACGGTGCTGCTCTGCGACGGCGACCTGGCGGCAACCGCCGGGCGGCTGATCCCGCTGATGGAGGCGGTCGAGGCCGGCGAGTGCGACCTCGCGATCGCCGCGTTCGAGCGCAAGGTGGGAGGGGGCCTCGGCCTCGCGAAGGGGTACGCGCGGAGCGCGATCCGCAAGCTCTGCGGGCTCGAGACGACGGCGCCGATCTCCGGCCAGCGCGCGATGCGCGCCCGCGTCCTCGCCGACCTGCTGCCGCTCGCGCCGCGCTACGGGATGGAGATCGGGATGACGGTCGACGCCGTCCGCGGCGGCCACCGCGTCGCCGAGATCGAGCTCGATCTCGCCCATCGGGCCACCGGGCGAAGCCTCCGCGGCTTCGTCCATCGCGGCCGCCAGCTCCGCGACTTCGTCGCCGTCTACCGCGACCGCCGCAATAGGGTCGCTTCGTGATCCTCGCGATCGACCAGGGCACGACCGGGAGCACCTGCCTCGTCTTCGACGGGGACGGCCGGATCGCGGGCCGCGCCTACTCCGAGTTCGCGCAGTACTTCCCGCGGCCCGGATGGGTCGAGCACGACGCGACCGAGATCTGGGAGGTGACCCGGCAGGTGGGTCGCGAGGCGCTCGCCGACGCCGGCATCGAGGGCGCCGGGCTCGATGCGATCGGGATCACCAACCAACGCGAAACCGTCGTCGCCTGGGACCCTGCGACGGGCGAGCCGGTCCACCACGCCCTCGTCTGGCAGGACCGCCGCACGGCCGACCGCTGCGGCGAGCTGATCGCCGCCGGCCACACCGACCTCGTCCGCGAGCGGACGGGGCTCGTGATCGACCCCTACTTCTCGGGCACGAAGATCGAGTGGCTGCTCGCCAACGTCCCCGCCGCCCGCGGCGCCAAGTTCGGGACGATCGACTCCTGGCTGGTCCACAAGCTCTGCGGCGTTCACGTGACCGACCTCTCGAACGCCTCGCGGACGCTGCTGCTCGACATTCGCAGCGGCGAGTGGGACCCGGACCTCTGCGAGCTGCTCGGGATCGACCCGGCCTCGCTGCCCGAGCCGCGGCCCTCGGCCGAGATCTACGGGACTACGGCCGAGTTCGGCGGGAACGTCCCCGTCGCCGGCATCGCCGGCGACCAGCAGGCCGCCCTGTTCGGCCAGGCCTGCCTGGACCCCGGCGACGCCAAGAACACCTACGGCACCGGCAGCTTCGTCCTCCTCAACAGCGGCGACTCCGCGCCGGACCCGGTCGAGGGCCTGCTCGGGACGATCGCCTGGGGGATCGGGGAGGAGAAGACCTACGCGCTCGAGGCGGCCGTGTTCGTCACCGGCTCGGCCGTACAGTGGCTGCGCGACGGCCTCGGGCTGATCGAGAGCGCCGCCGAGACCGCGGCGCTGGCCGCCTCGCTCGACGACAACGACGACGTCTATTTCGTCCCGGCGCTGACCGGGCTCGGCTCGCCCTACTGGGACCCATACGCGCGCGGGATGCTGATCGGCCTGACCCGGGGAACCGGCCGCGCCCAGATCGCCCGGGCGACGCTCGAGGCGATCGCCTACCAGACGGTCGACGCGGTCCGCGCCCAGGAGGCCGCCTCCGGCGAGCGCCTCAGCGCCCTGCGGGCCGACGGCGGCGCCGTCGTCAACGATTGGCTGATGCAGTTCCAGGCCGACGTCCTCGGCGCGCCCGTGATCGTCCCCGAGATCAGCGAGACGACCGCGCTCGGCGCGGCGTACCTGGCGGGGATCGCCGTCGGCACCTGGGATCGCGAGACGGTCGCGGGGATGTGGAGGCAGCGGGTCGCCTACGAGCCGCGAATGTCGGAGGACCGTCGCGAGTCGCTGCTCTCACGCTGGCACGATGCCGTCTCCCGCTCGCGGGAGTGGGCGGCCCCCAGCCCATAGATTTCTACGCTGTGAGCACCCACCTCGTCACCGGGTTCCCCGGATTCATCGGCCGCCGCCTCGTCGCCGCCCTGCTCGAGCGCGAGCCCGAGGACTCGATCATCGCCCTGGTCGAGCCGCGGATGGTCGGCGCGGCGCGCGAGGCCGCGCTCGAGATCGACGGCGGCCCGCGCGTCGAGGTGCTGCCCGGCGACATCACCGATCCGGTTCTGGCGCTCGGGGAGGACCGCTACGCGCGCCTCGCCGCCGAGGTCGACGTCGTCCACCACCTCGCCGCGATCTACGACCTCGCCGTCCCGGCGACCGTCGCGCACCGGATCAACGTCGAGGGCACCGGCAACGTGCTCGCCTTCTGCCGGGCCGCCGAGCGCCTCAGCCGGCTCAACTACGTCAGCACCGCCTACGTCGCGGGTGACCGCACCGGCGTCGTCTACGAGCACGAGCTCGACCGCGGCCAGGGCTTCAAGAACCATTACGAGTCGACGAAGTTCCAGGCCGAGGTCTGGGTCCGGAGCGCCGCCGACCGGATCCCGACCACGATCTTCCGCCCCGCGATCGTCGTCGGCGACTCGCGCACCGGCGAGACCCAGAAGTTCGACGGGCCCTACTACGCGCTCCGGTTCATCTCGGCAACCGCATCGCACGGCATGGCGGTCGCCAACATCGGCCGCGGCGCGACACCGTTCAACGTCGTCCCGGTCGACTTCATCGTCGACTCGCTCGTCGAGCTCGGCCGCTCGGAGGAGGCGATCGGCGAGACCGTCCACCTCTGCGACGCCGACCCGCTCAGCTCGGCCGGGATGTTCGAGCTGCTGACCGACCTCTACGGCGCCAAGCGCGCCTCCTACCGGGTCCCGCCGCGGGTCGTCACGGCGGCGCTGCGCCTCGGCCCGGTGCGGCGGTTCTACGGCGGCACCCCGGCGGAATCGATCCGTTACCTCAACCACCCGGTCCGCTACGACACCCGTCGCGCCGGCGAGCTCCTCGCGGGCTCGGGGCTGCGTTGCCCGCGCTTCTCCGAGTATGCGCCGGCGATGGTCTCCTACTTCCGCGAGCACGAGCTCGACCCCGCGCTGGCGCCCGCCGCGACGCCGCGGTAACCGGGGCCGGGCGGAGGGGTACCAACACGCAGGCGCGGGGCGCCCATCGAGCGATGTCGGAGATCAAGCCACAGCGATACAAGGACGAGCGTCCGCCGGAGATCCTCGACGAGTTCCACGATCACTCGCGCCGTCGCGACCCGAACTTCGTCTACGAGGTCGTGCGGCTCTTCACCACCCCGATCTCGCTGAGCATCTACCGGACCCGGCAGATCGAGGTCGACAACGTCCCCGCCAGCGGGCCGGTGATCCTCGCCGCCAACCACTTCTCCAACTACGACCACTTCCTCGCCGGCGTCTGGCTGCGGCGGAAGATCCGCTTCATGGCGAAGTCGCAGATGTTCCGCCAGAACCGGATCCTCGACCTGATCTACAAGTACGGCGGCGTCTTCCCGATCCGCCGCGGGCATGCCGACACCGAAGCGTTCGAGACCGTCTACGCGATCCTCCGGAACGGCGGCTGCGTGATGATCTATTGCGAGGGCGGGCGGTCGCGGACCGGCACCCTCGGCGAGGCGAAGCCGGGCGTCGGCAAGGCCGCCCTCGAGAGCGGCGTCCCCGTGGTCCCGGTTGCGATCCACGGCTCGAAGGGAATCCGCAGCTGGAAGAAGCTGCGCTTTCCGAAGATCACGATCCGTTATGGCGAGCCGGTCAGCTTCCCGGTCGTCGCCGAGTCGACCCGCGAGCAGCAGCTCGAGTGCGCGCAGGAGATCTTCTCCCACGTCCGCGAGATGTACGACGAGCTCGAGCGCGACGGCCGTGACGCCGTCATCAAGCGGGTCCGCGAGGGCGCGGCCCGCCCGAGCTACTCGTAGAGCTTCTGGACCGTCTTCCAGCGCTCCGGGTCGTGCCCGGGCAGGATCTCCGCCCGCGGGTACGTGCGCGCGAACTGCTGAAGCTCGCGCAGGGAGCGCTGCCAGAGGTGCATGTCGACCGGTCGCGGCGGACCCTCGCCGCCCTCGAGCTGCGAGCTCAGGTAGATGGCGTCGCCGGCGATCACCAGGTCGCGGTCGGACAGCCTGCAGATCACCGAGCAGTGTCCGGCCGAGTGTCCGGGCGTGTATGCCATCCGGACGCTGCCGTCGCCGAACAGGTCGAAGGTGCGCCCGAAGCTCGCGTAGGAGGCGACGCCGGGCCCGTCGAAGTCGATCGTGCGGTAGTCGAAGAGGTAGTCGTAGTGGGCGGGCCGGTAGCCGCGCAGGAACGGCCGCGGGTCGGTCGTCGCCGCCTCCCATTCCGCCTTCGAGACGACGAACGTGGCACTCGGGTACTCGGCGATCCCCGAGGCATGGTCGAAGTGGAGATGGGTCATGACGACGGTCTTCAGGTCGTCGCCGTCGATCCCGCGCTCGCGGAGCTGCGCCGGGATGTCGCGGCCGGGCTCGATCCGCGGCTTCGCGAACCGCGCCGCAATCGTTCCGAGGTTGGCCGCCGGCTTCGCCGCGACCGAGCCGTGGAAGCCGGTGTCGACGAGGACGGGGCCGGCGGTCGGGTGGGTGATCAGGTAGACCGGGATCGGGATCAGCCACCAACGCGACTTCGGCGTCCCGATGCCGAGCATCCGCAGCGTCGCCAGCCGTCCCGGCTTGCCGGCGAAGAACTGCGGCGGCGCCAGGATCGAGCCGCCGAGCAGCGGTTCGACCTTCACGGCCGTCCCGTCTTCGCCGCCTCCCGGCAGCGGCTCGGTCAGCGGGCGCGTCTCTGCCTTCAGCTTGCTCATCCGGTTCTGAGGCTACCCGGACGGGTGCGATTCCAAGGCCGTTCGCGGAGCCGCCGCACGAGCGCTGGCAATAGGCTGGCGCGGTGATCTCCCAGCCCTCGAAGATCTTCGCGCCCGGCCTGCTCGACGCCACGGTCTGCCTCGTCTCCGGCGCCGGCTCCGGCCTCGGCCGCGAGACGGCGATGGAGCTCGCGCGCCTCGGCGCGACGGTCATCGGCTGCGGCCGCCGCCCGGAGCCGATCGAGGAGACGCGGGCGGCGATCGAGGCGTTCGGCGGCAGCGCCGACGCGGTCGCGGCCGACATCCGCGACGAGGACGCGGTCGCGGCGATGGTCGACGGCGTCCTCGAGCGCCACGGGCGCCTCGACCTGCTCGTCAACAACGCCGGCGGGCAGTTCCTGGCCCCGGCGGAGACGATCAGCGCCAAGGGCTTCCGGACGGTGACCGAACTGAATGTCCAGGGCACGTGGAACATGACCCACGCCGCCGCGACGAAGGCGTTCATCCCCCAGGGCGGCGGCAAGGTCCTCAGCGTCACACTCTCGCCCCATAACGGGATGCCGGGGATGGTCCACTCGGGTGCCGCCCGCGCCGCGGTCGAGAACATGATGCGGACGCTCTCGGTGGAGTGGTCGCGGTACGGGATCAAGCTCTGCGCGATCGCCCCGGGGCAGTTCGACACCGAGGTGTTCCGGACGAAGTACCCGGCGCAGGTGGTCGAGACGGTGCCGCGCACGATCCCGCTCGGCCGCCTCGGCCGGCCCGAGGAGATGGCCTGGCTGATCGCCTACCTGGCCTCTCCCGCAGGTGATTTCTTCAGTGGCGCCGTGCTCACGATCGACGGCGCCCGCGACAACTGGTTCGGCTCCTGGCCTCCGCAGATGCAGATGGGTGAAGCGGGCGAGCCGCCCGCCGAGGAGCGCCGCTAGC
>JADFCZ010000040.1 GCA_018263295.1 Conexibacter sp. | reverse complement strand
GACCGAGGGGTGGTCGCCCTCGTAGGTCCACGCGGCCTTCATCGTGCCCGGACGGGCCGGGTCCTCGAGCGTCTCGTGGAACGGCAGGACGGCGACGTCCTCCTCGCGCCCGATCGCGTGGATCTCCGCGTTGAGGCGGGCGATCGCGGCGTCGGCCCCGGGATGGCCGTTGTTCCAGGGCAGGACGTCGGCGACCGCGACGGGCAGCTCCATGGCCTTCGCGTCGCGGACCATCGCCCGGATGTCCGCCGCCGCCGCCGGCACCGGCCGGCCCTGGGCGATGTCGTTGATGCCGCCCTGAATCACGATCGCGTCGGCGCCGTCCGCGCACGCTTCCAGACGCAGCGCGATCTGATCGGTGCGCTCGCCGAAGATCCCGCAGTTGCGGAACGCGAGTCGTGGGTCGGCGCGGGTCGCCCAGTACTCGTACTGGCTGCGCTCGTCGGTCTCGTCCCCGATCGCGACGCGGATCCCCTCGTTCGGGTCCCAGAGCGGGGAGCCGGCGGTGATCGAGTCGCCGAGCGCCGCGACGACGATCTGCTCGTCGCCGGCCGTCCCGTTTTCGGTTGCCGACGACGAGCCGCCGCCGCACGCCGCGAGGAACACGGCGAACACGACGGCGATCGGGAGGAATCTGGGGGCGGTCACTGAACTTCGTTCAAGTCAACGGGACCGGCCGCCGATTGGATGAGACCGGACGAACAGGGAGTGACATCTTGAATGCAGGGACGAACAAGAAGCTTGCGCTTGCCGCGATGATCTGCGCGGTCGCGATGACGTTCATCGACCAGACGATCGTCGCGATCGCGGTCCCCGACCTCCAGAAGGACCTCGGCTTGAGCGAGTCCGGCGTCCAGTGGGTCATCAACGGTTACCTCGTCGCGCTCGCCGCCCTGTTCGCCTTCGGCGGGCGGATCGCCGACATCGCCGGGCACAAGCGCATGGTGATGATCGGGATCGGGATCTTCGCGACGGCGTCGGCCCTCTGCGGCGCCACTCCGGACGGCTCGATCGCCGAGGCCTGGATGATCTTCTGGCGCGTGGTCCAGGGCGCCGGCGCGGCGATCATGTTTCCCGCCGCCCTCGCGATCGTCGTCTCCGCCTACCCGCGCGAGGAGCGCGGCCGGGCGATGGCCGCCTTCTTCGGGATCGCCGGCGGCCTGACCGCGATCGGCCCGCTCGCCGGCGGCTTCCTGATCGAGGTGACCTGGCGGGCGATCTTCTGGATCAACGTCCCGGTCGCGATCGCGGCGATCGTCCTCACCCTCAAGGCCAAGCCCGACGACACCCGCAGGCCGGCGCCGCTCGACTACCGCGGCGCGGTCCTAGCGGCGCTGGGACTCGGCCTCCTCGTCCTCGGCCTTCAGCAGTCGAGCCAGTGGGGCTGGGACAGCCCCGCCACCTGGGGCTCGATCATCGTCGGCTTGGCGCTGATCGCGGTGTTCATCCGCGTCGAGCTCGGCACCGACCCGCCGCTGATGCAGCTCCGGATCTTCGCCAACAAGGCATTCGCCGGCGACAACCTCGTGCTGCTGCTGATCTCGATCGCCTTCGTCCCGATGTTCCTGTTCGCGAGCATGTACGCGCAGATCTCGCTCGGCTTCGACCCCAGCAACGCGGGTCTCTACATCGGGATCTTCTTCGCCGGTTACGTGATCGCGGCGCAATGGGGCGGGCGGATGCTCGACCGCGGCGGCGCCCGGGCGCCGGTGGTGCTCGGCTGCGCGGTCGCCGCCGTCGGCTTCTATCTCTGGGGCAACTCGATGACCGACCTCTCCTCGGCCGAGGACTGGAACCAGTGGTGGCGGATGATGATCGCCGGCGCCGGCACCGGGCTCGTGCTCGGACCGGTCACGACCGACGCTCTCAACCGGGCTGCGCACACGAGCTACGGCGAGGTCACCGGGATCACCCAGACCGCCCGCAACGTCGGCGCCAGCCTCGGGCTCGCGATCCTCGGCACCCTGCTGATCTCCCAGAACCGCTCCAACATCGAGTCGAAGTTCGAAGACCTCGGCGCGACCAAGGCGCAGGCCGACGCGGTCGTCGAGTCGCTCAGCCAGTCCGGCGGCGGTCAGGCCTCCGATCAGATCCAGCAGGCCGGCTCGAAGGCGGAGGAGTTCTTCCACGCGGTCCAGGAGGGCTTCGCCGAGTCGACCGAGGTCGTCTTCTACGGGATGGCGATAGCGATGGCGATCGCCTGCGTCGTGGCCCTGGCGAGGATCCCGAAGGGCAAGGCCCCGGACGCCGAGATCCTGGAGTAGGAACAACTCCGGCGGAATGCTCCGCTGCGCGTCCGCTTCCGCCGGACCGTCGGCGGAACTGCGGCGGCGCTGAGATCACGGCACCTCCTCGGGCTTCGCCCTGCGGGGGCGCCGGAAGCGCTGCGCCGCCTGCCTCCCGTCGGAACAGGTCGCGAGCGAAGGGTTCACCCGTCCATAGGCGGCGCACTGTTCCCGGCAGCCCGGAGGGATGCCGTGATTACAGCGCCGCCGTAGTTGGACAGCGACCGCATATGGCGGACGGGCCGAAGGCCCGGAGCACATATGCGCAGTTATTCAGCTGTACATCCCCGTGAACTGGCCTCCGGTGACGTTGATCACCTGGCCGTGGATGTAGTTGGCGTAGTCGGAGCAGAGGAGCAGCACCGGGCCCGCGGCCTCGGCGGGCTCCGCGGCACGGCCGAGCGGGATCATCATCTTGCCCATCTGGCGCATCTGCTCGGGGATGCCGAGCTCGATCTTCTCGCCCTCGCGCTCGATCTCGCCGGCGTTCTCCTTGGCGGCGGTGAGGCGCGTCTCGACGAAGCCGAAGGCGATCGCGTTGCAGTTGATCTTGAACTGCCCCCACTCCTTGGCGATCGTCTTCGTCAGGCCGGTGACGCCCGCCTTGGCGGCCGAGTAGTTCGCCTGGCCGGCGTTGCCCATCGTGCCCGAGACGGAGGAGATGTTGACGATCTTCCGGAACACCTCGCGGCCCTCGGCCTGCTCGGCCTTGGCGGCCTCGCGCCAGTGGGGCGCGATCGCGCGGATCACGCGGAAGGGGACGATCGTGTGGATGTCGAGCATCGCCTGGAACTGCTCGTCGGTCATCCGGTGGACGACGCCGTCCCAGGTGTAGCCGGCGTTGTTGACGACGGCGTCGACCGAGCCGAAGGCGTCGATCGCGGCGGCGACGAGCTCGTCGGCCGCGTCGGGCGCCGTCAGGTCGCCGCTGAAGACGGCGGTCTCGCCGTCGATCTCGCCGGCGGCCTGCTCGGCGACGTCACCGTCGATGTCGTTGATGAGGACCTTGGCGCCCTCGGCGACGAACAGCTCCGCCGTCGCCCGGCCGATGCCGCGGGCCGAGCCCGTGATGATCGCCGCCTTGCCGTCGAGAAGTCCCATGTCTGCGTTGTCTCCTTGTTGGGGGGAAAGTCCGGCGGGACTCTATTTCACCCCGGACGGAGCACGCCGAAGGATGCGTTCTCCACCGTGCGGGCCCGGAGCCGAGCGGCGTGGGCGGGGGGCGTGGCGAGGCCGAAATCTGCCGGGCGGAGAAGAGTGGCAGGGGGTGGCTCGGCGGACGGTTTCCGGGCGGGGTGTGACCATCCGGGCAAGGTGACTCGGGGTCAATGGCACGATTCCGCCCTGCCCGGGCGGATTGGTGCCATTGACTTCAAATCACCCGTGGCCCGGGCGCATTCCGTCGCTCTTCGGCTCGCGCACGAGACGCCGGGTCTGCCCCGGTTCAGCCCTGGGCGGGGCGGAACATCATGTAGACGTCGAGCTCCTCGCCGAGCGGGCCCTCGCCGATGATCTCGAAGCCGCGGCGCTCGTAGAAGCCGATGTTCTCGGGCGTGTGGGTGTCGAGCGCGCAGGCGTGTCCGGCGGCGTCGCGGACCGCGAGGTCGTGGTCGAGCAGGCGCCCGCCGAGGCCCTGGCCGTGGAGGTCGGGATCCGTGGCGATCGTGTCGAGATACCAGTGCTCGGTCGCCGGTTTCAGCCGGGCGATCAGCTCGTCGCCTGCCCGCATCTCGTCTGCGAGATCGCCGTAGGTGGCGTAGTCCGACTCGCTGCGTCGGCTCGCCAGCTCGGGGACGCCGGGCGGGATCCACATCGTGGTTGCGGTCCCGGCGCCGATCGTCCAGCACTCCCCGAAGGGGATGAAGCGCTCGAGCAGGTCGCTGTGGAAGCGGGCGTAGATCCGCTCCTCGCGGTCGCTGGGGTCGGGCATCGCCCAGTCGCCCCAGGGCTCGTGCCAGGCGAACGCCCGCGCGAACACCCGGGCGGCGCGGTCGACGTCGCCGACCTCGAGCCGCCGCGGCTCCTCAGAGTCCGAAGCCACGCCCGAGGATCTCTTTCATGACCTCGTCGGTGCCGCCGCCGATCGGCCCGAGCCGGGCGTCGCGCAGCGCGCGCTCGACCTCGTACTCGCGCATGTAGCCGTAGCCGCCGTGGACCTGGACGGCGTCGTCGGCGGCGTCGACCGCCGCGCGCTGGGTGAAGAGCTTCGCCGCCGTCACCTCGCGCAGCGCGTCCTGCCCCGACGTCAGCAGTCGCAGGGCCGAGTACGTCATCGCCCGGCCCGCCTCGAGGTTGACGGACATCTCCGCGATCTTGTGGCGGATCGCCTGGAAGCTGCCGATCGAGCGGCCGAAGGCCTCGCGCTCCTGCGCGTAGGCGATCGTCTTGCGCAGGCACCAGTCCATCGCCCCGACGGCGCCGAGAGCCATCAGCAACCGCTCCCACTGGAAGTTGGCCATGATCAGCTTGAAGCCCTCGTTCTCGTCGCCGAGCAGGTTGGCATCCGGGACCTCGACGTCGATGAAGGCGAGCTCGCCGGTGTCGGAGGAGTGCCAGCCGAGCTTCTCGAGCTTGCGCGTGACCTCATAGCCGGGCATGTCGCTCTCGAGGATCAGGAACGAGATCCCGTGATGGCCGCCCTCGCTCGTCGTCTTGACGGCGCAGACGAGGAAGTCGGCCCGGACCCCATTGGTGATGAAGGTCTTCGATCCGTTGACGACCCAGCCGCCGTCGACGCGCTCGGCCTTCGTCCGGATCGAGGCGACGTCGGAGCCCGCGCCGGGCTCGGTGATTCCGAGGGCCGCGATCTTGGTGCCGCGGATCGCGGGGCGGAGGAACCGCTCGTGCTGGTCGTCGGTGCCGAAGTTGAAGACAGGCGGCGTCGCGATCCCCGTGTGGGCTCCGAGTCCGGCGCCGACCCCGCCGCACATCCCGGCGGCCGCGAGCTCCTCGGCCCAGACGGCGTCGTGGATCATGTCGCCGCCCTGGCCGCCGAGCTCCTCCGGGTACTTGAGCCCGAGGAAGCCGAGCTCCGCCGCCCGGTCGAAGAGCTCGCGCGGGAACTCGCGGCGCTCCTCCCACTCGCCCTGCTCGGGGACGATCTCGCTCTCGACCCAGCGGCGGATCGTCGCCCGCAGCTCTTCGTGCTCCTCCTCGAAGGGCGGCACGAGGGCGCGCTTGCCGGTGTCCCTGACGACGCTCACCGGCTGCACGCTACCGGGGCCACGCGACCCTGTGAGATGCTCCGAGGCGTGCGCACCGCGATTCAGGGTTTCAAGGAGTTCATCAGCCGCGGCAGCGTCGTCGAGCTCGCCGTCGCGGTCGTCATCGGCGCGGCTTTCGGGGCGGTGGTCACCTCGCTCGTGGCCGACCTGCTGACCCCGCTGGTCGCGGCGATCTTCGGGCAGCCCGACTTCAGCGAGCTCAACTTCACGATCAACGACTCCCAGTTCAACTACGGCAACTTCATCAATGCCGTCTTCGCCTTCGTCACGATCGCCGCGGCGATCTACTTCTTCGTCGTGTTGCCGATGAACAAGCTCGAGGAGCGCCGACGCCGCGGTCAGGACCCCGACACCCGCCAGTGCCCCGAGTGCCTCTCCGACATCCCCGCCGAGGCGCGCCGATGCGCCTTCTGCACGACCGAGCTGACCTAGGCGCCGAGCAGCTCGCGCATCCGTTCCAGCAGCGCGCCGGCGTCGAACGGCTTGTCGATGAACGCGACCCGCCCGGTCGTCGGGCCGAGGTCGCTCGGCGGCGCGTCGTCGCTGTAGCCGGACATGAACAGGACCGGGATCCCGGGCCGCATCGCGACCGCGCGCCGGGCGAGGTCGTCGCCGCGCATCCCCGGCATCACGACGTCCGCCAGCAGCATGTCGTAGTGCGTACCGCGGTCGTCGAGCAGCTCGAGTGCCTCCATCCCGCCCGGGCAGGAGGTGACCCGGTAGCCGGCCGTCTCGAGGATCCGCTCGGCGACGCGGCGCACGGCCTCGTCGTCCTCGGCGATCAGCACCGATTCGCCGCGGCCGGCGGGGGCCGCCTGCGAGGGCCGCGGCGGCGCCGTCCTGCTGGTCGTGCTTGCCGGCAGGTGGATCTCGATGCTGGTGCCGCGGCCCGGGGCGGAGGCGAGGTCGATCATCCCGCCCGCCTGGGTGACGATCGTGTAGACGGTCGCGAGCCCGAGTCCGGTGCCCTGGCCGGAGGCCTTCGTTGTGAACATCGGCTCGAAGGCCCGCGAGGCGACCTCGCTGTCCATCCCGATGCCGGTGTCGGTGACGAGCAGCCGTACGAACCGGCCGGGCTCGACACCGGGGTTGGCGAGCGTCTCCGTCGGCCCGAGCTCGGCGTTGCCGGTCTCGAACGTGAGGGTGCCGCCGCCCGGCATCGCGTCGCGGGAGTTGACCGCGAGGTTGATCAGGATCTGCTCGATCCGGGCCGGATCGTCGGCCAGCGGCCAGAGGTCGGGCTCGAGTCGGCGCTCGACGACGATGTGCTCGCCGATCGTCGAGCGGAGGAAGCCGTCGAGCCCGGTGATCAGCTCGTTCAGGTCGAAGACGACCTGGGTGCCGCTCTCCCGGCGAGCGAGGATCATCAGCTGGCGGACGAGGCCGACCCCGCGCTCGGCGGCGCGCCGGATCTCCTCGATGTCGGCGGCCGCGGGCGAGCCCGGCGGCACCGAGCCCTGGGCGAACCGGGCGTAGTTGATGATCACGCCGAGGATGTTGTTGAAGTCGTGAGCGATGCCGCCGGCGAGCTGGCCGATGACCTGAAGGGGCGACTCTCCGTCGCCGTTCTCTCCCGGGGGCATCCCGCCGGGGGCACTCACTCGAGCAGACCCCAGCGCATCGCGGTCGCCACCGCGGCGGCGCGGTCGGAGACCCCGAGCTTCTCGTAGAGGTTGTGGAGGTGCGTCTTCACGGTCGCCTCCGAGAGGTGGAGCTCCTCGCCGATCCGGGCCGACGTCCGGCCCTCGGCGAGCAGGCGCAGCACCTCCGACTCGCGCGCCGTCAGCGCCGGCCGCTCCGAGGTCTCGCGGAGCTGGATCTCGGTCGCGATCCCCGCCGCGAACTGCGGCGCGATCACGGTCTCGCCGCGTCCCGCTGCGACGATCGAGTCGCAGAGCTCGGTGTGGTCGGAGGCCTTCGAGACGTAGCCCGCGGCGCCCTCGGCGAGTGCCTTGTAGGCGGCGCCGGAGTCCTCGTAGCCGGTCAGCAGCATCACCCGGGTGCGGAGGCCGTCGCGCTGGACCGCGCTGACGATCTTGAGGCCGTCGAGGCCCGGCATCCGGACGTCGACGACGGCGACGTCGGGTTCGAGCTCGTGGATCCGCTCGAGCGCCTGGCGGCCGTCGGCGGTCGAGCCGACCAGGTCGAGGTCGGGACGCTCGGTTATGGCGCGCTCGAGACCCTGCCGGTAGACCGGGTGGTCGTCCGCGATCAGGATCGTCAGGCGCCTTCCGCTCACCGGCCTGATTCTCGCAGGCCCGGGGGCGGCCCCGGCGCCTCCGGAGGGGTCGTCCGAACGGTTGGCGTCGGGCTCAACCGGAGGTTCAGCCGACCGGGTGCTCAAGTCCTCGCGCCGAGGTGCCGATAGGGCAGTCAGACACGGTTGCATAACCCTCGCGGGCCAAGCGAGGGGGAACGGAACGGCAGAGGGCGTCGCGGGAGCGGCGCCCTCCCTCTTTCTCGGGGCGCATTCACTCGATCAGGCCGAAGCGCATCGCCCTGGCGACGGCCGCGGCGCGGTCGGAGACGTCGAGCTTCTCGTAGGCGTGGTGGAGGTGGGTCTTGATCGTGGCGTCGCTGAGATGGAGGCGGCCGGCGACTTCCGCGACCGAGCCGCCGTCCGCGGTCAGGGCGAGGACCTCGCGCTCCCGCTCGGTCAGCGCCGGGCGCTCGCCGCGTTCGCGCAGCCGGATCTCGGCGGCGAGCCCCGACTGGAAGCGCTCGTCGATCACGGTCTCGCCGCCGGCGACGGCCCGGATCGCGGCGCAGACCCGATCGGCCTCGTTGCGCTTGGCGAGGTAGCCGCCGACGCCCATCGAGAGCGCCCGGTACAGCGGTGCGCTGCTCTCGCCGGCGGCGAGCAGCAGGATCCGGGTCGGCGAGTCCGCCCGCCGGGCGGCCTCGAGGACGCCCAATCCTCCCGGGTCCGCCAGGTCGACGTCCACGACCGCGACGTCGGGCTCGTCCTCGAGCGCGGCGATCACGCCCGCGGCGTCGTCCGCCTCGGCCGCGACGGCGAGTCCGGGCTCGTGCTCGAGCACGGCGACGAGCCCGATCCGGAAGAGCGGGCTGGGGTCGGCGACCACGACGAGGAGGTCACCACCGTCGGAGGCACGAGACGGCACGGGCCGATTGTGCAGCGGACGAGCGACCAGACCAAGGAACTGGACGAATGGATGAGTCGCGGCTCATCCGATCGGAGGGATCGGGTCCGGTCCGGGTGGAGGCCGCCCGCGCCGCCGGTTCCACCGTTCGGACGATTGCGGCCGGCGCGGCGAGCATCGAGGCTTTCCGCAGGGCCTAGGAGTCCCAAGAACCGGCGCGGCTGTGCCGCGTTTCACAGGTCCGATCCATACCCATCCCCGCTTCGACCCGCCCACGGCAACTCGGCGGGTCGAAGTCTTTCTGGCTGACTGGGAGGCCGCGGCTCGGCGTCCTCGTCGGCTCGCGGCCCTGAGGCCGCGTCGCCTCCTGCGTCCTTGATCCGCGGGCTCCCAGCCTCGCCAGAAGCGCTTGCCTAGAGGCCGTAGGAGCGGCCGATCACCTCGAGCATGATCTCGTCGGCGCCGGCGCCGATCCGGTTCAGGCGGACGTCACGGTAGGCGCGCTCGATCCCGTACTCCTTCATGTAGCCGTAGCCGCCGTGGATCTGGATGCACTCGTCGGCGACCTCGCATGCGACGCGCGAGGTGTAGAGCTTCGTCGCCGTGATCTCGCGGACCGGGTACTCGCCGTTGTTGAAGCGCCACGCCGTCGAGTAGGTGAGCTGCTTGGCCGCTTCGATCTTCGTCGCCATCTCGGCGAACTTGTGCCGGATCGCCTGGAACTTGCCGATCGGGCGGCCGAAGGCCTGCCGATCCTTCGCGTACTCGAGCGTCTTCTCGAACAGCCGCTCGGCGCCGGCGACGGAGCCCGCCGCGGCGACCAGCCGCTCGCCCTGGAGCTCCCAGCTGATGTGGTAGAAGCCCTTGCCCTCCTGGCCGAGCATGTTCTCCGCCGGGACCCGGACGTCCTCGAAGGCAAGCTCCGCGGTGTCGGAGGAGTGCATGCCGAGCTTGTCGAGCGTGCGCGAGACGGTGAAGCCGGGGACGTAGTTGCCGTCGTCGTCCTTGAGGTCGACGATGAACAGCGTGATGCCGTCATGGCCGGCGTCGGGGTCCGTCTTCGTCACCAGCAGGATGAAGTCGGCGCGGGCGCCGTTGGTGATGAAGATCTTCGACCCGTTGATCACGTACTCGTCGCCGTCGCGGCGCGCCGTCGTCCGGATCCCGGCGACGTCGGAGCCGGCGCCCGGCTCGGTGATCCCGAGGCAGGCGATCTTCTCGCCCTTGATCCCGGGGACCAGGTAGCGCTGCTTGAGATCCTCGGTGCCCAGCAGCTCGATCGGCGGCAGGACCATGTCGGTGTGGACCGCGAGGCCCATCCCGAGGCCGCCGGACTCGGCGTAGGAGAGGCACTCGGCGCGGACCAGCGAGTAGTAGTAGTCGCCGCCCTGCCCGCCGTACTCCTCGGGGAAGCAGAGGCCGACGTAGCCGAGCTCGGCCATCCGGTGCAGGACCGAGTCGGGCCAGTAGTTCTCCTCGTACTCATCGGCGTGGGGGGTGACCTCCTTCAGCACCCACGACTTCATCGACTCGCGCAGGTCCTCGTGCTCGTCGGTGAAGAGGAGATGCTTGCGACCGGATCCGAAATCCGGCTTGATCACTTCGCTCGCTGCCGTTGCCACCGCGCTCTGCTCCTTGTCCGGGGAAAGTCCGAAAGTAGACAGTAGCACTTACTACTTCATGCCGGACGCCGCGCCGGGAAGCGCATTGCGGGACATCGGCAAGCGGTGGCCGGTGTCTCCGCGGTGGGTTACTCTCGCTCGACCGTGCCTCCCGTTCTCCCCTCCGGTCCGTCCAGCCCCGGTCTCTGGCAGATGCGCCAGTGGTTCCGCGACCCGGTCGAGTTCATGGAGCGCAACCACGATCGCCACGGCTCGATCTTCACAGTCAAGCTCGGTGCACTGAAGCGCTGCGCGTTCGTCGCCGAGCCCGACGCGGCCTGGAAGGTGTTGAGCGGCGACCCGTCCACGTTCCGGATGGGCCCGACGAACCAGATCTTCAGGCCGGTCCTCGGCGAGAACTCGCTGTTCCTGCTCGACGGCGACGAGCACAAGCACCACCGCCGGCTGATGGCACCGTCGTTCCATCCGCGCGCGGTGCGCAGCTACGCGTCCCTGATCGAGGAGATCGCCGCCCGCGAGTTGTCCACCTGGCCGGTCGACGAGCCGTTCCGGATGCAGCAGCCGATGCGCCGGATCACGACCGAGTCGATCGTCCGGATCGTGATCGGCGTCTGCAGCCCCGAACGCGACTCCGAGATCCGCCGCCTGGTCCCCGCGATGCTGGAGATCGCCGAGAACCCGCTGGCGCTGATGCCGCAGTTCCAGCGCGAGCTCGGCGGCCGCTCGCCGTTCGGCCGGGTGATGACCGTGACCCGGCAGATCGACGCGATCCTCCACGACGAGATCGGCCTGCGGCGGCTGCTGCGGCCCGACGAGCGCGGCAACGACGTCCTCTCGGCGCTGGCGGCGCCGAAGCCGCACGAGGACGGCTTCATGACCGACCGCGAGATCCGCGACGAGGTCCTGACGATGCTGATCGCCGGCCACGAGACGACGGCCAACGCGCTCGCCTGGTCGTTCGAGCGGATCCTCCGCCACCCGGAGGTCCACGACCGCCTCCTCGCCGAGCTCGACTCCGGGGACGGCAGCTACCTCGACGCCGTCGTCAAGGAGACGCTCCGCCAGCGCCCGATCCTGCCGGTAACGGCGCGCCGGCTCACGGCCGAGACCGAGGTCGGCGGCTACACCTTCCCGCGCGGCTGGACGCTGATGCCCTGCATCTTCCTGATCCACCGCGACCCCGAGGTGTTTCCCGACCCCGGTGCCTTCCGGCCCGAGCGGTTCCTCGAGGACCCGAAGCCGAGCTCGCGGGTCTGGCTGCCGTTCGGCGCCGGCGCCCGTCACTGCGTCGGCTCGCACCTCGCCCAGATGACGATCAAGTCGGTCATCGGCGTCGTCCTCTCCCGGGCCGAGCTCGAGACCGACCCGGAGCCGGAGCCGATCGTCCGCAACAACATGACGCTCGCCCCGGGGCGCGGGGCCACCGCGATCCTGCGCGGGCGCCGCGGGACGGAGATCCGCCGGGAGGCCCCCACGGGTATGCGGTAGTCGCCTTGCGGATTCAGGTTATGCAAGGCATCTGGCGATAGGAGTGGCGTAAGGGCTGCCGTCGGTGGGGTCGACGGCTTGGACCACCAGGAAGGGTCGAAGTGGGCTTGGCAGTTTTCGAAGGCGCTAACACCGGCACCGGTGCCGGTGCCGCTGCGCTCGACCCCGGCTACGGTCAGCGCGACGACCGCCGCCAGGTCGCCCCTCTCGCGCGCGCCGGCGCCTACGTCTCCCTCGCCGGGATGTTCCTCGGGATCCTCGGCGTCCTGCTGCCCCACCCGGACTCGTTCAACGTCCCCGTGATGCTGCTCGTGCAGGGGTGCACGGGCCTGTTCGCGATCTCGTTCTTCGTCTTCGCCAACCGGGTGCCGATGTGGGTCGTCCGCCTGACTCCCGCGATGGGAATGCTGCAGGTGACCGCCGGCCTCTACTTCACCCACGACCCGACCAGCGCCTTCAGCCTCTTCTATCTCTGGCCCTGCTTCTACGCCTTCTACTTCCTGTCGCGGATCGACGCCGTCGTCGACGTCGCCTTCATGGGCCTCTGCTACGGCGTCACCCTGATCGTGATGGCGGGCTCCTCCGACTCGGTCGAGGCCGCCGAGGGGACGCTGACCTACCAGTTCGTCGTCACGTTCGGCAGCCTCGCGATCGCGGGCCTGATGATCCACGCCCTCCGGACCCGCGTGAACCGCCTCTGGGGCTCGCTCAGCTCGGCCGCCCGCACCGACCTGCTGACCGGCTACGTCAACGGTCACGGGATCAACGAGATCCTCACGAACGAAATCGAGCGAGCGCGGATCAACACCCACAAGGTCGGGCTGATCTCCGTCAACCTGATCGGGCTGCGGCAGCTCAACAAGGAGCTCGGCTACGAGGCCGGCGACGAGGTGCTGCGACAGCTCGGGCGGATGCTCGACGAGTCGACGCGACGGATCGACACGGTCGGCCGCACCGGCGCCTCCGAGTTCGTGATCGTCCTGCCCCAGACCGACGAGCACACCGGGTTCCTGCTCGCCGAGCAGATCCTCACCCGGATGCGCCGCGCCTACCGCGAGCGCGGGTTCAAGCTCAGCGCCAGCCTCGGCGTCGCCGTCTTCCCCAAGCACGCCAGCAACGTCGACGAGCTCCTGCAGGCGGCCACGGCCGGGACCAACGCGGCAGTCGCGCTCGGCTCCGATCGCGTCGTCGTCTACAGCCCCGACCTCGAGGGAGCGATCGAGGGCGAGGGCGTCAGCACCCCTGGCGAGGGCCGCGCCCAGCTCGGCACGGTGCTGAGCCTGGCCGAGGTCCTCGACCTCCGCGACGAGCGCAACGCCAGCCACTCCGCCGCCGTCGCCTCCTATTGCGAGATGATCGGGCGTGAGATGGGACTCCCGGACCAGCGGATCGCCCGCCTGCGGCTCGCCGGCATGCTGCACGACATCGGCAAGGTCGGCATCGCCGACTCGATCCTCGACAAGCCCGGCCCCCTCTCGCCCTCGGAGTGGGACCAGGTCCGCCGCCACCCCGAGATGGCGGCGCGGATCCTCGCCGCCCGCGAGCTCACCGACATCCGCGAGTGGGTCCTGGCGCGCCACGAGCAGCCCGACGGCCACGGCTACCCCCGCGGCCTCAGCGGCGAGCAGATCCCCCTCGAGTCGCGGATCCTCGCCGTCGCCGAGTCCTACGACGCGATGACCAGCGATCGCCCCTACCGGCCCGCGAAGACCCCCGACGAGGCGATCGCCGAGATGGGCCGTTACGCCGGCAGCCAGTTCGACGGCGCCGTCGTCGACGCCCTCGTCCGCGCGCTCGATCGCGCCGCCGCCGGCTCCCCCGTCTGAGATGACCAATCCCACGAGCTCGCACGCGCGAATGACGCACGGGCACACGTCGCCGGATCGCGCCCGCGCTCCTCGCCCGTGCCTTCAGGCACGGGCTTCGTCGCCCGACCACGCCCGGCTCGGTGCCGTGCACCCTCGCGCGCACGATCCCGTGCAATCGGTCATCTGAGTGATGGCGGCGGGGACAACCGCTGCCGTCGGGACCGAGTGGCCGGCGACCGAGTACGAGGTCGGCCGCGAGAAGATCCGCGAGTACGCCGACGCGCTCGCGATCGCGGCGCCGATCCACCGTGAGCACGGCGCGGCCCGCGCGGCCGGCTTCCGCGCGGTCGTCGCGTCGCCGGTCTTCGCGGCGGTCTACGTCGCCCGCTCGCTCGCCGGAGCCATGTTCGACCCGGCGGCCGGGATCTTCGACCCCGACCTCGGCCTCGCCGGCTACCGGTTCGTCCAGCGGCGACAGGAGTTCCGCTGGCACGAGCCGGTCTGCTCCGGCGACACGATCGCGACGGTGGCGCGGCTGACCGAGGCCGAGGACCGCGACGGCGCCCGCTACCGGACCTTCGAGTCGGAGTCGGTCAACGAGGAGGGGCAGCTCGTGCTGTCGGGGCGTTACCAGGGCGTCGTGCCGTCGCTCGAGCCGCGGTCGTCGGGCGGAGGCCGTCCCGCACCGCCGCCCCGGCCGGAGGCGGCGCCGGGCGCCGGGACCGGGCACGCGACGGGCGATCGGATCCCGGAGTTCCGGATCACCCCCGACCGCTACGCCCCCCAGCGCTACGCCGGCGCCTCGGGGGACTTCACGCCCTTCCACCTCGACGCCGGCCTCGCCCGCGCGATCGGCCTGCCGGGGATCATCCTCCACGGCCTCTACACCTACGGGCAGCTCGCCCATGGGCTGCTCGAGCCGTTCGGCGGCGACCCGCGGGTGCTGCGCTCGCTCGCCGCCCGCTTCCGCCGGCCGTCCGTCCCCGAGCAGGAGCTCACGGTCGCCGGCGTCGTCACCGCGGCCGAGGGGCGCACGGCCGCGATCGCGTGCGCGGTCCAGCAGGGAGGGCGGGAGGTCGTGTCCGCGGGCGAGGCGGTCCTCGTGTTGCCTGAAAAGTAGGCAGCATCACTTCCCACTTCATACGATGGTAGGCTGCCGCTGCGGTCCCGGAACCGCTTGCGCATGGCCTACGAGCAGCTTCTCTACGACGTGACCGGCGGGGTCGCCACGGTGACCCTGAACCGCCCCGAGCAGCGCAACGCCCTCTCGAACCAGATGCTCGGCGAGCTCCTCGACGCGATGGGCCGCGTCCGCGACGACGACGCCGTCCGCGCGGTCGTCCTGACCGGCGCCGGGGAGAAGGTCTTCTGCGCCGGCGCCGACCTCGGCGGGTTCGCGGCCGATGCGCCGCTCGTCGAGAAGCACTTCTCCTCCGACCGGTTCCTCGAGTTCTTCCGGATGATGCCGCGCCTCGGCAAGCCGTCGCTGTGCGCGGCCAACGGCCACGTCCTCGCCGGCGGCATGGGGCTCGCGCTCTCCTGCGATCTCGTGATCGCGAAGGAGGGGATCACGTTCGGCACGCCCGAGATCAACGTCGGCGCGTTCCCGTACATGATCATGGCGATCATCTACCGCAACGTCCCGCGGAAGAAGGTCAACGAGATGATGCTCCTCGGCGAGCGGATCGACGCCGGTCTCGCCGTCGAGTACGGGCTCGCCAACAGGGTCGTCCCCGAGGCCGAGTTCGGCGCCGCGGTCGACGACTGGGCCGCGCGCCTCGCGTCGAAGAGCCCGGTGCTGATGAGGCTCGGGCACGATGCGATGTACCGCCAGCAGGACATGGCGCTCGACGACGCCCTCGAGTTCCTCCGCAGCCAGCTCTCGCTGACGTTCACCACCGAGGACATCCAGGAGGGCGTGAAGGCCTTCTTCGAGAAGCGCGAACCGGACTGGAAGGGGCGGTAGTGAGCAGGTTCGAGGACCCGGTGATCATCTCGTGCTCGATCAGCGGCGCGATCGCCAACCGCGACCAGTGCCCGGCGATCCCCTACACGCCGGAGGAGTACGCCGCCGAGGCCCGCCGCGCGGTCGACGAGGGCGCCTCGCAGATCCACATCCACGCGCGGACCCCGGAGGGCACGCCGTCGTACGAGATCGAGGACTTCGCCGCGATCACCGAGGCGATCCGGAGCGAGGTCGGCGACGTGATCGTCAACTACTCGACCGGCGCGATCGGCGTCCCGCTCGAGAAGCGGATCGCCTACCTCGAGGCGCTGAAACCCGACGTCGCCGCGTTGAACATGTCGTCGATGAACTACGCGAAGTACTCGCGCCGCCGCGGCGACTTCGTCTTCAAGGCCGTGTTCGAGAACAGCTTCGACACGATCATCGAGCTGATCGAGGCGATGCAGGCGAACGGGATCCAGCCCGAGCACGAGTGCTTCGACGCCGGCCACGTCGCCAACCTCGACCCGCTGATCCACATGGGCCTGCTCGAGCCGCCGCTGCAGATCTCACTCGTGATGGGCGTCACCGGCGGCATCCGCCCGACCCCGCGCAACGTGACCCTGATGTCGGATCAGATCCCCGGCGGCCCCGAGGGGTCGAACAACTGGCAGGTGATCGGCGTCTCCCGCGACCAGTGGAAGCTGCTCGCGAGCTCGCTGGTCCTCGGCGGCAACGTCAGGGCCGGGCTCGAGGACAACCTCTACCTGCCGAACGGCGAGATGGCCCGCTCGAACGGTGACCTGATCGGCAAGGCGCGGCAGATGGCCGAGGACGTCGGCCGGCGGGCCGCAACGGTGGCCGAGGCCCGCGAGATGCTCGGGCTCGACGCGGCGGGGTGAGCGTGTCCGGCGCCGGCGAGCCGACGCTGAAGATCAGCGAGCTCGCCGAGGGCGCGGGAGTGCCGGTCGCGACCGTCCGCCACTACCTGCGCGAGGGCCTGCTCCCCGAGGGCAGGAAGACGAGTCGCAACATGGCCTACTACCCGGCCGAGATGGTCGACCGGATCAGGCTGATCAAGCTGCTCCAGGAGGAGCGCTTCATGCCGCTGAAGGTGATCAGGGAGCTGCTCGAGCGCGAGGGCGGCGATCCCGACGCGGTGCGGAACCTGCTCGCCGAGTCCGACCGCGGCATCGCCCAAGCGCTCGCCCGCGAGCGCGAACGGACCTCCGCCGAGGAGGTGAGCGAGCGCTTCGACGTGCCGCTCGAGGTCCTCGACCGGCTCGCCGAGGTCGGCATCCTGAGCCCGGCGGGCGACGGCTACCTGACCTCCGACGTCCGCATCGTCGAGGCGATCTCGCGGTTCCGGGCGGGCGGCTACGACGAGCGGATCGGCTTCACGGTCTACGACGCCGCCCGCTTCCTCGAGCCGCTCCGGGCGCTCGCCCGGCGCGAGGTCGAGCTGCTGTCGGAGAAGCTCGTCGGCCGCTTCGAGCCCGACCGCGCCGCGGAGCTGATCGAGGCCGGCATCGACCCGCTGGCCGACCTGATCGCGGCGATGAACTCGAAGCTGATCACCGCCGAGCTCGAGGCGCATCGGGCCGGGTCCGGATCGCCGTGATCACCCGACCGGTCGCGCTGACCGCCCTCGGCGCCGGCGCGGTGACCGTGCTGGGCGCGGCGGGCGTCGCGGCGGGGAGCGGCCGGCGGCTCGGGTTCGACGCGGTCGACCCGTGGCTGATCGTCTTCGCCTTCGGCCTCGCCGCGCTGTTCGGCGCCGCCGCCTTCGGCTTCCACGACGTCGCATCGCAGCGGACCGAGGACCCCGAGAAGCGCTGGGAGCGCGCGCTCGGCATGTGGGGGGCCCTGACCGCCGCCGCGGCCGCCGCCTTCGCGGTCCTCGGCCTCGCGTCCGGCTTCGACACGGCGACGGCGGGCGGAGCGATCGCGATCACCGGCCTGTTCGAGTGCTTGCTGATCCTCGGCGCGCTGATCGCGCTGGTCCTCGGCACCTAGGTCCGCGGCGGGCCGGACGCCATTCGGCGGGCCGGGCGAACGCCGTGCATGCTCTAGATTGACTTGTCAATCAACCGTCGTGCCTGCATATTGCAGGGGCGAGGTGTGACCCCATGCGAGCAGCAGTCCTACAGATGAATTCGGGCGTCGAGGTCGACCGCAACCTCGAGGTCGCCGAACGCCTGCTCCGGTCCGCGGCCGGCGAGGGCGCCGAGCTCGCGGTGCTGCCCGAGAAGTGGAGCGCCCTCGCTCCCGGCCACGTCCTGGCCGGGCTCGCCGAGCCGCTCGACGGCCCGGTGGTGGCCGCCGTCCGCGACTGGGCTCGCGAGCTCGGGATCGCGATCGTCGCCGGCAGCGTCGGCGAGCGGATCGGCGAGGGCGAGCGGATCGCCAACACGTCGCTCCTGATCGACCGCGAGGGCGAGATCGCGGCCGTCTATCGCAAGATCCACATGTTCGACGTCGAGGTCGGCGGCGTCGTCTACCGCGAGTCCGAGCACGAACAACCGGGCGGGGAGGTCGTCCACGGGACCGCCGGCGAGCTCGAGGTCGGGATGACCATCTGCTACGACCTCCGCTTCCCCGAGCTGTACCGGATCCTCGCCCTGCGCGGGGCGACCGCAGTCACCGTCCCCTCCGCCTTCACCGCCGCCACGGGCCGCGATCACTGGGAGGTCCTGCTGCGAGCCCGCGCGATCGAGAACCAGCTCTTCGTCCTCGCCGCCAACCAGCACGGGACCGCCGCACCCGAGTTCAGCTCCTGGGGCCACTCGATGATCGTCGACCCCTGGGGCCGGGTCCTCGGCTCGGTTCCGGGCGGCGACGGCCACGCGATCGCCGATCTCGACCTCGGCGAGCTCCGCGCCGTCCGCGAGCGGCTGCCGTCGCTGGCGAGCCGTCGCGAGGGCGCCTACGCTTGGCCGGTGGAGGCGGGCGAGCATGCCTGACCAGGTCAAGACGACGCCGGCCGACAAGCGCCGGGCGATCCTCGAGGCGGCGATCCGCGTCTTCGCGCGGCAGGGGTATCACTCGACCCGCGTCGCCGACATCGCCGACGAGGCCGGCGTCGCCTACGGGCTCGTCTACCACTACTTCCGCTCGAAGGAAGCGGTGATGACGGAGCTCTTCACCGAGCGCTGGTCGCTACTCCTCGCCGCCTCCGACTCCCTCTACGAGCAGGACATCCCGGCGCGCGAGAAGCTCGCCGGGATCGCCCGGTTCATCATCGACTCCTACCGCCACGACCCGGAGTTGATGAAGGTGATCATCATCGAGGTGACGCGCGCGGCGAACTCCTTCGGCGCGACCCACCTGCCGGAGATCCGCCGCGCCTACGACGTCGTCTCGCGGATCGTCGCCGACGGCCAGCGCGAGGGGCTCTACCGGGAGGAGATCGATCCCGACTTCGTCGGGATGTGGTTCTACGGTGCGATCGAGCAGCTCCTGTCGGGCTGGGTCTTCGGGCTGATCCCGGCCACGGACGAGGAGTTCGAGCGGGCCGGCGAGATGGTCGTGGAGACGCTTTGCTGCGGACTCGAGCGGCGCGACGACTCCTGAGCCGTCCCGGTAAGGTCGCCGCTCCGGTTTCGACCCCACCGCCGAGGGCAGAAGGACACGCATGGACAACGAGATAACGAAGCGACTCGTCTGGTCCGGGCTCCTGGCCGCGTTCGGCGCGATTGCAAGCATCGCCGCAGCGAGGGTCGCCGGGATCGTCTACCGGCGCATCTTCGACGAGGATCCGCCCGACTGATCGATGGCCGAGCAGCCGACAGAGCAGGGCGCCCCGGCGCCTCCCCCGCAGCCCCCGTCCGTTCCGGACGAGAATCGCTCGGTCGGCGAACTGATCTTCGACGTCTCCGAGCGCGTCACGATCCTCGTCCGCGAGGAGATCGAGCTCGCGAAGGCCGAGATCACCGAGAAGCTCGCGACCCTCGGCCGTGGCGCCGGGATCGGGGCCGCCGCCGGCGTCTTCGTGATCGGCGCGCTGATCATGCTGATGTTCGCGTTCGCCTGGCTGATCAACGATCTGCTCGGGGTCGAGTCCGCCGTCTGGGCGGGCTTCGCGATCGAGGCCCTGCTGCTGGTGATCCTCGCCGCGATCGCCGGTCTCATCGCCAAGAAGCTGTTCGGCGAGGTTCAGTCGCCGACCCCCGACATGGCGATCGAGGAGCTCAAGGAGACCAAGGAGACATTGGGGAAGACACCGTGACCGACGCCGGAACCGCAAGCACAGGATCGAACGGTCCCGGCGCACCGCGCCCGGGCGCCCCGGGCCGGACCTCGCAGGAGATCCGCCGCGACATCGACCTCCAGCAGGCTCAGCTCGCGAACTCGGTCGTCGCCCTGCGGACCAAGGTCAACGAGCTCACCGACTGGCGCTCGCAGATCAGCGAGCACCGCGAGCAGCTGATCAGGGGCGCTGCTGTGGCCGGCTTCGTGGTTGGGACCGTCGTGGCGTTCCGCGCGTTCCGGCGCCGCTAGTCCAAAAACTCCTGCGGCAGGCCGCCCACCCCGAGCAGCCCCGGGCCCGTGTGGGCTCCGATCACCGGGCCGATCTCGGAGACGAAGATCGGGTCGGAGTCCATGACCTCCCGGCAGCGCTCGACGAGCCGCTGGGCGTTCTCGGGGTCCTGGATGTGCTGGACGACCCAGGCGTCGCGGCCGGAGTCGCGCAGCTCCTGCGCGTATTGGACGAGCCGCTCGAAGACGCGGCGGCGGGTCCGGACCCGCTCGATCGGCGTGATCTCGTCCTCGAGGGTGAGGATCGGCTTGATCTGAAGGGCCGATCCCATCCACGCGCGGGCGGCGCCGATCCGGCCGCCCTTCCGCAGGTACTCGAGGGTGTCGATGGCGAACCACATCTTCAGCTGCTCGCGGGCGGCCCCGACGCGCTCGACCACGGTCTCCGCCGACGCCCCGCCCTCGGCCGCCGCGGCCGCGGCGAGGACCATCATCCCCATGCCTCCGCAGGCGGTGCGGCTGTCGATCACGTGGATCCGCTCGCCGCCCCGGCCCTCGTCGATCAGTCGCTGGCGCGATTGCAGCGCTGACTCGTAGGTGCCCGAGATCCCGGCGGCGAGATGGATCGAGACGATCGACCTGCCGGCGTCGAGCAGCGGCCCGTAGATGTCGATGAAGTCGCCGATCGAGGGCTGTGAGGTCGTCGCGCCCTCCTCGCTCGCGCGGAGCCGCTCGAAGAACGAGGCGTAGTCGCCGATCTCCCGTTCGCGGCGCTGATCGCCGCCGACGGAGACGTAGAGGCTGACGATCTCCGCGCCGCGCTCCTCGACGACCGAGTCGGGGAGGTAGGACGTGGAGTCGCAGACGATCGCAATATCCCCTGTGCGACTCACCGCATCCGTTGTATCACTCCCGTCGGAGCCGCCGGAGCCCGCCTCACTACCATCCGGACCGATGTCCACGACCCTCGTGACCGGCGCGACCGGCCTGCTCGGTTCCCATCTCGTGCGGGCCCTCGCCGACCGCGGCGACGAGCTCCGGCTGCTGATCCGCAAGCAGTCCGACACCTCCGCGCTCGATGGCATCGAGTACGAGCGGGTGACCGGTGACATCACCGACACCCGGGCAGTCCGCCGCTCCGTCGACGGGGTCGATCGCGTCTTCCATCTCGCAGCGAAGAGCTCGATGGAGACGGCCGACGCGGACCGGACCTTCGCCGTCAACGTCGGCGGGACCCGGCTGATCGCCAACGAAGCGCTCGCCGCCGGGGTCCAGCGATTCGTCCACACCTCCTCGGTCGCGGCGATCGGGCCGGCACCTCCCGGCGGACGCACCGACGAGAACCAGCCGTTCACGATCGGCCACCTCGGAATCGCCTACGCCAACTCGAAGCACGAGGCCGAGGGAGAGGTCCTGCGCGCCGCCGCCCACGGGCTCGACGCGGTCATCGTCAACCCGACCTTCACGCTCGGGCCGTCGATCGGCAACGTCACGTCGATGTCGATCGACGTCGTGCGGCGGTTCCTGCAGCGGCGGATCCCGGCCTACGTCGACGGCGGGCTCAACGTCGTCGACGTCCGTGACGTCGCCGCCGGCGAGATCCTCGCCGCGGAGAAGGGCCGGACCGGCGAGCGCTACATCCTCGGCGGCCGCAACTTCACCATGCAGCGCCTGCTCGCCGACCTTTCCCGGATCAGCGGCGTCCCGGTCCCGGCGCTGAGGCTGCCCCCGCAGCTGGCGATCGGCGGTGCCCAGCTCTCCGAGCGGCTCGGACTGGGCCTCGGGATCAGCGTCGAGCAGACCCGCAGCGCCGCGCTCTGGTGGACGTACTCGCCGGCGAAGGCGAAGCGCGAGCTCGGGTTCACCCACCGGCCCCACGAGGAGACCCTCGAGGCGACGCTCGAGATGACCAAGGCCCAGCTCGGCGACCGAGTCGGCGCCGACCCCGGCCCGGCCGGAGCGATGCTCGAGCTCGCCGGGCGCGCCGGCAGGCTCGCTTCCCGGTTCGTTCCGCTGTGAGCCCCGCCGAGCCCGACCGGCCGGAGGTCGTCCTCTACCGCTGCCCGACGCCGACGAACCTCCTCTGTCCCTGCGGGGCGGTGGCGCGCCGGCTGCGCAGCCTCGGCATCGAGCACCGGACCGAGCGGGTTCCCTACCGGCGTCGCAACCGGCCCGAGGTCGAAGCGCTGACCGGCCAGCGCCGGGTGCCGCTGCTGATCGACGGCGACGAGGTCGTCCACGATTCGAAGCGAATCCGCGAGTACCTCGACTGGCGCTACGCGGAGGGACGGGAGGGGGTCGCGGGTGAGCCCGGTTGAAGATGGCCGACCCTGCTATACAATCTGAAGCCATGGAAACGCCCGAAGCCGCCATCCAGATCACCGACGTCGCCGCCGGCAAGCTCAAGGAGCTGCTGGCCTCCCAGGAGGAGGCCGACCAGGTGCTCCGCGTCGCCGTTCGCGGCGGCGGCTGTTCGGGCTTCCAGTACGCGCTGGCACTCGACAAGCGCAAGGACGACGACCACGTCTTCGAGCACAACGGTGTCGCGGTCGTCGTCGACAAGGTTTCGATGCAGTTCGTGTTCGGCTCCGAGGTGGACTACGTGGAGGGCCTGCAGGGCGCCGGGTTCGCGGTGAACAACCCGAACGTGGTCGCCGCCTGCGGTTGCGGCTCCTCCTTCCAGGTCCGCGAAGACGCCGACGAGCACGCTCCCGCAACCGCCTAGCCCCTCGCCCGAGGGGGCTGGGCATCAGCTTCAAACAGGAAGGGACGAGAAATGGCCGCCAACCCGGAGCTCCGAGCACAACTCGAGAGCGCCATCAGCGACAACAAGGTGCTCCTGCTGATGAAGGGCACCCCGGAGGCGCCGCGATGCGGCTTCTCGATGCGCGCCGTCGGCATCCTCGAGCAGATGGGGACCGAGTACGGCGCCATCGACGTCCTTCCGGTCCTGCAGCCGCTCCGCGAGGTCACCGCGGAGATCGCCGACTGGCAGACCTTCCCGCAGCTCTATGTGGACGGTGAGCTGCTCGGCGGCGCCGACCTGATGGAGGAGATGGTCGAGTCCGGCGAGCTCGCCGAGGCGCTCGGCGTCCCTCAGCCGCAGGCCGGTGCGGAGGCGGAGGAGCCTCCGGCCGAGGACGGGCCGTACCAGAGCCCGCCCATGCAGATCGAAACCTGATCCGGAGGATCAGGCGGGGGTCTCCGCCGCCTCGAGGACGGGGGACGGGCGGCCGAACAGATAGCCCTGCGCGCAGGTCACGCCGATCTCGCGCAGCGGCTCGACGAGGGCCGGGTTGTCGACGCCCTCGGCGACCGTCCGCATGTTGAGGCCGGCGGCGATGTCGACCAGCGACTCGACGATCTTGCGGTCCGCGGCCGACTCGAGGACGCCGTGGACGAACTGCATGTCGATCTTGAGCTCGGTGAACGGCAGATGCCGGAGGTAGGTCAGCGATCCGAAGCCGGTCCCGACGTCATCCAGCGAGAGGCCGCAGCCGAGGGCCTCGACGCGGTCGGTGAAGTCGCGCAGCGATTCGATCGCCGGCGTGGCCGCGGTCTCGGTGATCTCGAAGGTCAGAAGCGACGGGTCGGCTCCGGTCTCGGCGAGCGACTCCGCGACCATGTCGGTCAGGGTCCGGTCGGTGATCGTCGCCGCTGAGATGTTCGCGCTGACGTGGCGGCCGGAGGTGATCAGGTCGAGTGCCCCCCTGACGACCCAGCGGTCGAGGTTGCGGACGAGGCCGAAGCGCTCGGCGGTCGGGACGAACTCGCCGGCGGCGATCGGGCGGCCGCTGACCGGGTCGAGCATCCGGACCAGCAGCTCCTCGGCGCACGCGAGTCCCGTCGCCATGTCGATGATCGGCTGCGAGTAGAGGACGAGGCCGCCCTCCTCGACGGCCTGGCGGACGTGGCCGACCCACTCGAGGCGGCTGCGGTCCTCGCCCGTGAAGATGACGGCGCGGTCGCGGCCGGCTTCCTTCGCCTGGTGGACCGCGATGTCGGCCGCGGTGATCAGGTCGGTGGCGCTCACTCCCATGCCGCGCTCGACCAGAGCGACACCGGCGCTCGCGGTGAGGTCGGCCGCCCCGGTCCGGGCGCGGATCACCGCCAGCAGGCTGCCGGCGCGCTCGAGCGCCTGGGCCTCGCCGACGCCGGGGATCAGCATCCCGAACTCGTCGCTGTCGAGACGGGAGAGGAGGTGGCCGGCGCCCATCTCATCGGAGAGCATCTTCGAGATGTCGGCGACGACGCGATCGCCGGTGCTGCGCCCGAGCGTGTCGTTGACCCGCTTCAGGTGGTCGAGGTCGATGATCACCATCGCGCCGCGCTCGCCCGGCAGGCCGCGCGAGCCGAGCACCCGGTTGACGGCCGACTCGAAGGTGCGACGGTTCATCAGGCCCGTGAGCTCGTCGTGTTCGGCGAGGTAGCGGAGCCGGTCCTCGGCCGCCTTCTGCTCGCTGATGTCGGTGATCAGGCCCTCGACGACCATGACGCCTTCTTCGTTGGCCATGCCGGCGGAGGCCCGGTCGCGGACCCAGATCATCTCCCCATCGCGCTTGCGGACCCGGTAGGCGATGTCGAGCGGCGACCCCTCGATGGCGCAGCGGTCCTCCGCCTCGAGCACCCACTCGAGGTCGTCGGGGTGCATCGCCCGCTCCCAGAGATGGGGGTCGGCCATGACCTCCTCGGCGGTCCAGCCGGTGATCTCCTCGACCTGCGGAGAGACGAAGTACCACTCGCCCCTGGAGCCGAGCCCGGCGCGGTAGGTGATCGAGGGCAGGCGCTCGATCAGGGTTCGGATCTGCCGCTCCGCCTCGGCGAGCGACTCGATCGCGATCGTGCGCTCGATCGCGGCGCCGAGCGTCTGCGCCAGCGAGACGAACAGGCTGATGTCGCTGAGCTCGAAGCGGCGGACGGTCTCCGAGGCGGCGACGAGCGAGCCGAACCCTCCGGAGGAGCCGGGGATGCGGATCGAGATCGAGCTCTGGGTCGGGGCCGCCTCCTCGGGAGCGATGGCGCCGAAGCGGCCCTCGCGCCGGAAGTCCTCGACGACGATCGCGCCCTGGCCCCGCAGCAGCGTGTACCCGGGCTGGGCGGAGGTCGCGAGCGGCACGACAGTCCCGGCGGCCTCCGGAGGCCAGCCGGAGCTTGCCCGGAGCGTCATCGTGTCGGCGCCTTCGTCGCGGCGCCAGAGCTCGCAGCGGTCGACGCCGAGCTCGTCGACGACCAGCGTGACCGCCCGCTGCAGCAGGTGGTCCATGTCCATTCCCTCGAGCGCGACCTGGCCGAGGTCGAGGGCGGCCGACCGCCGGCGCGCGTCGGCGTGGAGCTCGCGCTCGCGCTCGCTGCGCTCGCTGGCGTCGTCGAGGTAGACGGCGAGCCAGCGGGAGTCGTCGAGCTCGATCGGCTTGGTGGCGATGTCGACGGGAATCTCGCGTCCGTCGGCCCGGCGCGCGGCAAGCTCGATCCGCCGTTGACCGAGGCCCTCTCCGGGCTCGTCGACCTCTCGCAGCAGCACCGCGCGGACGGAGGTCTGGAGGTGGTCGGGGAAGATCAGGCCGGCGAGCTCCTGGCCGAGCGCGCGCGAGCGCTCGAGGCCGAACTGCGCCTCGGCCGCCTCGTTCCAGTAGACGATCAGCCCGGACCCGTCGATGATCGCGATCCCGTCCGGGGATCCCTCGAGCAGGGTCACGGCGGCGCTGCCGAGCAGCTTCGCCGCCTCGCTGTCGTTGGTGCCGGAGGAGCGGACGTCGGCGAGCCGGAGGAACCGATCTCCTCGCCGTGCACGCTGCTCTTCGGAAGCCATCCGCCTCGTCTCCATGGTCGCGACCGGCGCCCGTACGGGCGCCCACGTCGCTATCGACAAATGGGCTGTTTTCCCTTAGTTGCCGGGCGGCTTCGTGCTGATCGAGAGCGCGTGGATGGTGCCGTCGTCCATCCGCTCCTTGACCGCGGCCCGGACCATCCGGTGCTGGTCGATGCGCGAGCGACCCACGAACTGCTCCGCGACGACGATCGCGCGCAGGTGATCGCCGCCGCCCTCGTCGACGACGCTGACCTCGGCGCCGGGCAGCGCCGCGGCGATCATCCGCTCGAGTTCGGCCAGGTCAGCCGCCATCGCGGACCTTCCTCGCGGCCTCGAGCATCTCCTCGAAGGCGGTCAGCTTGATCCGCGGGCGGCCGGCGCCGGCACCGCGCTCCTGCTCGAGGGCGTCGATCGCCTGCCAGCCGTCGAACTCGACGAAGTGGATGCCGCGTTCGGTCAGGAGGTCGGGCAGGGCGTCGCGGTCGGCCTCGCGCTCGGGGAGCTTCCCCGCAGCGGCGTCGCCGAGCAGCGTCTCGATCGTCTCCTGGGCGTCTTTCTTGTTCGTGCCGATGACGCCGGTCGGCCCGCGCTTGATCCAGCCGACGACGTAATGGCCGGGGTGGGGGTCGCCGCCGTCGCCGACGACGCGGCCGCGCTCGTTCGGGATCACGCCGGCCTGGGCGTCGTAGGGAACCCCGTCGATCTCGGTGCCGAGGTATCCGATCGACCGCAGGACCATGCCGCACTCGATCGTCTCGGTCTCCTCGGTCGTGCGGGCGCGAACCGCACCGTCCTCGCCGAGCTCGAGCTCGTTGACGCCGACGACGATCCGCTCGACGCGGCCGTCGCCCTGGATCTCCAGCGGCGTCCGCAGGAACCGGAGCTCGACGCGCTTCGGCTTTCCGGCCGGCTCGCGCTGCGCGAACTCGGTGAAGCTCTCGAGGTTCTTGCGGTTGGTGTTGTCGGCGGCGTCGGATTCGAGGAACGCCGTGCTCGCCTCGTCGGGCTCGACCGCGGCGGGGTCGACGACCACGTCGGCGTCGGTGAGCTCGCCGAGCTCGCGGACCTCGGGGTTCGTGAAGGCGGCCTGGGCGGGCCCGCGGCGGCCGAGCACGACGACTTCGCTGACGTTCGACTCCGCGAGCCCCTCGATCGCGAAGTGGGCGGTGTCGGTGACCTCGAGCTCGGCGCGGGGGAGGACGAGCATCCGGGCGACGTCGGCGGCGACGTTGCCGTTGCCGATGACGACGACGCGCTCGCAGTCGAGGTTGAACTCGCGGTCGGCGAAGTCGGGGTGGCCGTTGTACCAGGCGACGAACTCGGTGGCGGCGTGGGAGCCGGGCAGCTCCTCGCCGGGGATGCCGAGCTTCCGGTCGGCGCCGGCCCCGTATGCCCAGACGACCGCGTGGTAGAGGCCGGCGAGCTCCTCGGCGCCGATGTCGCGGCCGATCGTCACGTGGCCGAAGAACCGGTAGGCCTCGTGGCCGGCGGTCTTCTCGTAGCGCTTGATGACGTTCTTGATCTTCGGGTGGTCGGGCGCGACGCCGGCACGGACGAGGCCGAAGGGAGTCGGCAGCCGGTCGATCATGTCGACCTCGACGTCGAGCTCCGGATGAGAGAGCAGCGCCTCGGCCGCGTAGAAGCCGGCCGGCCCGGAGCCGACGATGGCCACCCGCAGGGGCTCGCTCGCGTCGCCGGGATTGCTCATCGGGGCAGTCGAGGTCAGGCGCCGGCGGGCTCGAGCCGGGAGGTCGCGGCGCCGTCGAGGGCGTCGAGGGCCTGACCGGCGGACATCGCCACGCAGGTGAAGATCGGGGTGTCGCGGAGGGTCCAGGCGCTGGCCTCGCTCGGGCGCAGCTCCTGGACGAGGTCGAGGAAGTCGGCGGGATCGTCGCACTCGAAGGAGACGACGAACTCCTGATCGTCGATCCCGAACGAGTACGCGGTGTTGATCGTGATCTGCGGGTACTTGCGGCCCGTCTCGATGTGCCCGGTCATGATCCGGCGGCGCTCCTCGGCCGGCAGGGCGAACCACTCGCGCTTCTTCTCCATCGGGTAGATGAAGGCGTAGCGGCGGCGCGACTGCAGCAGCTCCGGGCGGGACTGCGAGTCGGAGTAGGGGGACGGCTTGGTCATCGCGAGGTAGGAGTAGGGGATCGACGCCCACTTGGCGAGACCGCTCTGGGCGAGGACCACGTGGAAGCGGTGGATGTCCTCGAGATTGGGGCTCTGGCTGACGATCAGCAGGTCCGTGTCGCCCCGCGTTCCGACCGTCGAATAGACGCGGAGAGGGCGGTCGAGCGAGTAGTCCTCGCAGGCGGCGAGCATCTCGCGTTTATCCTGAGCCCTCTCTTCGCCCTCGCGCCGTTGCCAGGCAGGGTCGATCTTGAGGAACGTGAACTTGATGAACGTCCGCTCGGCCATGGTTGCGATGCTAGCGCTCGCCCTTATCGGGGTATTCCCCGGTGCTGCCTCCGCCGCGGCCGGCCAACCGCGGGTCACGGTCGCGATGTTGCCGCCCGGCACCGACCTCGAGGCGATCGATGCGGCGGTCCCGCGAATCGCCCCCGGCGTCATGAGCGCCGGGCTCGGGCGGGTCCCGGCCGCCCAGACCTACCTCGACATGGGCCAGGGCAACCGGCTCTTCAGCTCGCTCTACCCGGACGACATCCCGCCGCTCTACGTCACCGGCAGTCGCGTCCCGGCCGACCTCTGGGCCCGCGTGGTCGCACGGGCGGAGGAGGCGCCGGCCGACATCGAGCCCGGGCTGCTCGCCTCGACCCTGAAGGGGGCCGGGGTCGAGATCGCCGCCCGCCCCCTCGCCGGTTCGCCGGCCCTGATCGCGGCCGATCGCGCCGGCAGGATCGACCGCTCGGGGGACTGCGATCCCGGCGCCTGCCCGGGCGTGACAGTGATGAGCGCCCAGCCCGCCGAGCTGCCGGGGCTCGCCGATCGCCTCCGGCCCGGCTCCGGGGACCTGCTGATCGCGATCGAGCGGCCGCCGCCCGAGCGCGACCTGCTCGCGATCGGGATCGCCGGCGAGGGGTTCGACGGCGAGGCGATCACCTCCGATTCGACCCGGATGGACGGCTACGTCCTCTCGACCGACCTGCTGCCGACGATCCTCGGCGCCTATGGGATCGCGATCCCCGAGGGCGTCGACGGCCAGGCGATCACCGCCACCGGGTCGGCGGCCGACGTGGCCGCTATCGCCGAGCGCGAGCAGCGCCTCGGGGAGATCTCGAGCCGTCGCTGGGAGGTGCTGGCGGTCAACCTGCTGATCTGGCTGGCGGTAGGCATCGTCCTCGTCCCCTGGCGCCGCGGGCTCGCGGGCTTCCTGCTGGCGACGCTCGCGACGGCGATGGCGCTCGTCCCCTCGATCCTGCTCGTAGCAGCGGCGACGACGCCGAGCGAGCTGGTCGAGCGGGTGATGGTCGGAGCCGGTGCCCCGCTGCTGGCGGCCGCTGCGATCCTCGCCCTCCGCAGGCGCATCGGCGACCGCGCCCCGCACGGAGCGTTCGCCGTCGCCGCGGCCATCTCGATCCTCGCGACCGCCGTCGACGTCGTCGCCGGCTCGCCGCTGACCGCGCTCTCGCTGCTCGGCCCGAACCCGGGCCTCGGCGTGCGCTTCTTCGGGATTGGCAACGAGCTCGAGGCGGCGCTCGGCGCGATGCTGCTGCTCGGCGTCGGAGCGGCGGTCAGCGCGGCCGCTCCGGCCGATCCGCGCCGCGCCGTCGCTGTCGCGACCGCGGTCGCCGCGGTCGCCGCCGTCCTCGTCTTCGCCCCGGGCAGATTCGGCGCCGACGTCGGCGCCGCGATCACGTTCCCCGCCGGAGCGGCGGTGACGGTCGTCGTCGCGCTCCGGCTCGGGCTTCGGAAGGCGGTCCTGGTGATCGCCGCCCCGGTCGCCGCACTCGCGGCGCTCGTCGCGATCGACCTGCTCGTCCCCGGCGACTCCCACCTGACCCGGTCGGTGCTCTCGGCCGGCGGGCTCGGCGAGCTCGGCGACGTGTTCGACCGGCGGATCACGCTCGCCGCGCGGAGCTTCCCCCGCTACATCCACTCGCCGTTCTTCATCGCCGCCCTGCTGGCGAGCGCGGCGGCGATCGTCTTCCGCCGGCAGGTGATCTCCTGGTTCGACGGCCGCCCGGCCGCGCTGGCCGGAGTTGCGGGCGCGGCGGCGGCGACGATAGTCGGCACGCTCGCCAACGACTCGGCGGCGCTGCTCCTGATGGTCGGGACCGGCTACCTCGCCGCCTACTGCGGCCTGGCCTGGGGGAGCCGTCCGACCGCGAGCGGCCGGGACAACAGCTAACCTCATTCGGACAAGATGCGAATCGCCCTCGTCACGCCTTATTCGTGGACGTACGAGGGGGGCGTCAACCGGCATACCCAGGCGCTCGCCGAGCATCTGATCGGGAGGGGAAACGAAGTCCGGGTCCTCTCTCCCTGGGACCCGCCGGACCGCCTCAGCCGTACGCTCCACCGCGGCGCCGCGCCGCGCGTCCGGCCGATGCCCGACTACCTGACGCCGCTCGGCCGCACGGTCGGCTTCGCCGCCAACGGCGCGGTCTCGAACCTGTCCGTCTTCCCGGATGCGATCGCGCGCCTCCGCCGCGAGCTCCGCGACGGCGCCTTCGACGTCGTCCACGTCCAGGAGCCGCCCGCGCCGACGATCGGCTGGGACGCCTGCGGCTTCGGCGGGGCTCCCGTCGTCGGGACCTTCCACGCATACGCGCCGAAGTTCCTGCCCCAGCAGATCGCGATCGGGCTCGGCGCGCGCCGCAAGTTCAACCAGCTCAGCGCCCGGATCGCCGTCTCCGAGGCGGCGGAGTGGACCGGCCGCCGCTGGTACGGCGGCAACTACGAGATCATCCCCAACGGCGTCGACGTCGGCCTCACCGCGCAGGCTCCCGGCGGGCCCGGCGGTGACGAACTCCGGTTGCTGTTCGTCGGTCGCGCCGAGGAGCGCAAGGGCCTGCCGGTCCTGCTCCGCGCATTCGAGGCGCTGGTCGAGCACGTTCCGGCGCGGCTGGTCGTCGTCGGCACCGCACCTGAGGACATCGTCCGCAACCTCGCCGACCCGGATGCGATCGAGCACATAGACGCGCTCGGCGCCGTATCGCGGGACCGCCTCTGGGCGGAGCTCGCCGACGCCGACGTGCTCTGCGCTCCGTCGCTCTCTGGCGAGAGCTTCGGGATGGTCCTGACCGAGGCGTTCGCGGCGGGAACGCCGGTCGTCGCCTCCGAGATCGCGGGCTACTCGGACGTCGTCGAGCACGGCGTCGACGGCGTCCTGATCCCGCCCGGGGACCCGCAGCGCCTCGCCGAGGAGCTGCTGGCCCTGCACGTCGAGCCCCACCGCCGCGCCGAGATGGGGGCCGCTGCGCGCGAGAGCGCCGAGCGGTTCGCCTGGCCGCGGATCGCGGCCCGGGTCGAGCAGGTCTATGAACGGGCGCTGGCCGTGCCCCAGCCGGCCGACCGGATGACCCGGCTTGCCCAGCGTTACGGCTTCGCCCCCGCCGACGGCCTGCCGCGCGTCCCCGCGGCGAGGATTCCATCGCCGGAGCCGATCCCCCCGGACACCACCTCGCGCCGCCGCCGGGTCGCGCGCCGGATCGGCCTCGGGGCCGGAGCCGCCGCCGGGATCGGGCTGACCCTTCTCGCGGCGCGGCGGATCGGCTTCGACTCGGTCGTCGAAAGCGCGGTCCGCTCCGATTACGCCTGGGTGGCGATCGCGACGGCGTTCATGTGCCTTTCGATGTTCTTCCGTGCCGGCGCCTGGTTCCAGACCGCGCGCTCGGCGATGCCGGGCGTGCCGCTCCGGCGCCGCGACTTCACCTCGGCGACGATGATCGGTGTGTTGATGTCGGCGACGCTGCCGGCTCGCCTCGGCGAGCCCGCCCGCGCGATGATCATCGCGCGGCGGATCGGCCGGTTCCGGGAGTCGTTCCCGGTCCTCCTCGGGACCCTGGTCTCCCAGACGGTCTTCAACATCCTCGCGCTCGTCCTGCTCGGGGTCGTGATCGTCACCTCGACCGACCTCTTCCACCGGACGTCCGAGCACCTCTTCCTCGTCAGCCTCGCGCCGGCGATGCTGCTCGTCGCCGTGATCGCGGCACCGGCGGTCGTCCGCCGCTCCGGCAGCGGCCGGATCGCCCGGCTCGCGGGCATGGCGCGCGACGCCCTGGTCCGGGTCCGCCGCGGCCTCGCGGTGTTCCGCGACCCGCGCCGCGCCCCGCTCGCCGGCTCGATGCAGCTCGTCGCCTGGGCCATCCAGGTGGCCGCCTGCTACGCGCTCGCGGTGGCCATGGGGCTCGACGGCACGATGGGAATCGCCGGCGCCGCGGCGGTGCTTTTCGCCGTCAACGTCACGGCGGTCGTCCCCGCCACCCCGTCGAACATCGGCGTCTTCCAGCTCGCCGTCATCAGCGTGCTCACGACCGGCTACGGCGTCGGCGCCGCCGACGCGCTCGCCTACGGCGTGATCCTCCAGGCGGTCGAGATCGCGACCGCGGTCGGCCTCGGCGTTCCGGCCCTGGTCCGCGAGGGCATGAGCTGGTCCGATGTGCGCCTCCGCGCCCTCAGCGCCGCTCCCGTCCGCCTGCAGCCGGTCAAGCAACCGGACGAGCGCATCCGCGCGTAGCGGCCGCCGCCGCGCGGATCGGTGCGGCACTCGGGAGATGATCGCGCGGCCGCGCTTCCGTGCGACGCTATTCTTGGATGTTCGCCATCAAGAGCGGCTGAGGGACCCGGACCTCGGAAGCCGCCGCAACCGGCACCGCCTGAGAATCGGCGACGCACGGTGCGACAGCCGGGACCGATGGAGGTGACCTCCGGATGAGCCAACCCGAACGAGACATCCTCGCCGCCGCACGCGAGCGGATAGTCGTCTTCGACGGCGGAATGGGGGCGACGCTCGAGCGCTTCGACCTCTCGGCCGAGGACTACGGCGGGCTGCCCGGGAAGTGCCACGAGGCGCTCGTCATCCACCGGCCCGATGTGATCGCGGGGGTCCACGACGCGATGCTCGATGCCGGCGCCGAGGTCGTCGAGACGGACTCGTTCCAGGGCTCGCGGCTGAAGCTCGACGAGTGGGGGCTGGGCGAGCGGACGGTCGAGATCAACCGCCGCGCGGCCGAGATCGCCCGCGAGGCGGCGGGGCCCGACCGCTTTGTCGCGGGCTCGATCGGCCCGACCGGGTTCCTGCCGGCCAGCGACGACCCGACGCTCGGGGACATCAGCTTCGCGCAGCTCGCCGAGGTCTTCGACGAGCAGGCGGGAGCGCTCGTCGAGGGCGGCGCCGACCTGGTGATCATCGAGACGGCCCAGGACATCCTCGAGGTCCGCGCCGCGGTCGTCGGTGCGCGCCGCGCCTTCGATCGGGTCGGCCGCTCGGTCCCGATCCAGATCTCGGTTTCGCTGCTGCCGAACGGCGGCAAGATGCTGCTCGGCACGGACATCCAGGCGGTGCTCGCGATCGTCGAGGGCATGGGTGCCGACATCGTCGGTCTCAACTGCTCGACCGGGCCCGAGGACATGCGCGACGCCATTCGCTACCTCGGCGAGGCGTCGCCGTTGCCGGTCCACTGCATCCCCAACGCCGGCCTGCCGATCCAGGGGCCCGACGGCGAGACGATCTTCCCCGAGACCCCCGAGCAGATCGCCAAGGTGCTCGGCGAGTTCGTCGAGCGCCACGGCGTCGGGCTGGTCGGCGGCTGCTGCGGCACCACCCCCGAGCACGTCGCGGCGATCGCCGAGCGCGTCCGCGGCCTGAAGCCGGCCCCGCGCCCCGCGCCCGGCCCGCCGCGGCTGGCGAGCATGATGACCGCCGTCGACCTCGTCCAGGAGCCGCGCCCGACCCTGGTCGGCGAGCGGGTCAACTCGCAGGGCTCGCGCAAGGCCAAGGAGCTGCTGCTCGCCGACGACTACGACGGGCTCGTCCAGGTCGCCGAGGATCAGGTCGAGGGCGGAGCCCACGTCCTCGACGTCTGCGTGGCGCTGACCGAGCGCCAGGACGAGGACACGCAGATGGGCGAGACCGTGAGCCGGATCTCGCTCAGCCAGCCCGCCCCGATCCAGGTCGACTCGACCGAGCCCGAGGTGATCGAGGCGGCGCTCGAGCGGATTCCCGGCCGCGCGGTGGTCAACTCGGTCAACCTCGAGGCGGGCCGCGACAAGCTCGACCGGATCGTCCCGATCGCGATCCGCCACGGCGCGGCGCTGATCGCGCTGACGATCGACCCCGAGGGGATGGCGAAGACGGCCGAGCGCAAGCTCGAGGTGGCCCGCGAGATCCACCGGCTCGCCTGCACCGAGCACGGGCTCGACCCGGAGCTGCTGATCTTCGACGCCCTCACGTTCACGCTGACGACGGGCGACGAGGAGTGGCGCCCCTCCGCGGTCGAGACGATCGAGGGCATCCGCCGGATCAAGGCCGAGCTCCCGGGCGTCAAGACCTCGCTCGGGGTCTCCAACGTCTCCTTCGGGATCTCGCCGGGCGCCCGGGCCGTCCTCAACTCGGTCTTCCTCCACCACTGCGTCGAGGCCGGGCTCGACCTGGCGATGGTCAACCCGAACCACATCACGCCCTACGGTGAGATCCCCGACGCCGAGCGCGAGCTGGCCGACGACCTCGTGTTCAATCGGCGCGAGGACGCGCTCGAGCGCTTCATCGCGCACTTCGAGAGCAAGGGCCCCGAGGACGAGGCCGCCGATGCCGGCGACCCGACCGAGGGCATGGAGCCCGAGGAGGCCCTGCACTTCCAGATCCTCCGTCGCAAGAAGGACGGCGTCGAGGAGTGGATCGACCGGTCGGTCGAGAAGATCGGAGCGGTCCCGACGCTGAACACGGTCCTGCTCCCGGCGATGAAGGAGGTCGGGGACAAGTTCGGAGCCGGAGAGCTGATCCTGCCGTTCGTGCTCCAGTCGGCCGAGGTCATGAAGCGCGCGGTCGCGCAGCTCGAGCAGTACCTCGACCGGATCGAGGGTCACACCAAGGGCACCGTCGTCATCGCGACGGTGTTCGGCGACGTCCACGACATCGGCAAGTCGCTCGTCAACACGATCCTGACCAACAACGGCTACACGGTCGTCGACCTCGGCAAGCAGGTCCCGATCGAGCAGATCATCGACGCCGCCATCGACAACCAGGCCGACGCCATCGGCCTGTCGGCGCTGCTCGTCTCGACCTCGAAGCAGATGCCGGCGTGCATCCAGGAGCTCCACCAGCGCGGCCTCGAGTTCCCGGTCCTGATCGGCGGCGCCGCGATCAATCGCGACTTCGGGCGGCGGGCGCTCTACCCGCACGGCCGCGAGTCCGACGACGTCTACGCGCCCGGGGTCTTCTACTGCAAGGACGCCTTCGCCGGTCTCGACACGGTCGATGCCCTCGTCGACGCCGACGCGCGGGCGGGGCTCGTCGCCAAGATCCGTGACGAGGCCAAGCAGCTGCGCGAGAAGCCGGAGGTCGTCGACGACTCCCCGCCGACCGACGACGACTCGGTCCGCTCGGCGGTCAGCACGACCGCGCCGATCCCCGCGGTCGGCGCATACGGCGTGCGGGACGTCGACATCGACCTGGCCGAGGTGTTCCCCTACCTCGACCGGCACGTGCTGTTCAAGCTTCACTGGGGCGGCCGCGGCGTCAAGGGCGAGGCGTGGCGCGAGATCGTCGAGGGCGACGGTGAGGAGGAGGGCTTCAACCGCAAGCTCGAACGGATGTGGGCCGAGCAGGACTACCTCGAGCCGAAGGCCAGAATCGGATATTTCCCCTGCAATGCGGACGGAAACGAGCTGGTCGTCTTCGACCCCGAGGACCCGGACCGCGAGCTCGAGCGGCTCGTCTTCCCGCGGCAGCCCAAGCACGACCGGATCTGCCTCGCCGACTTCTTCCGCCCGATCGACTCGGGTGAACGGGATGTCGTGGTCCTCCAGGGCGTGACCGTCGGGCCCGAGGTGACGCGCCGGATCGAGCAGCTCGAGAGCGACGGCGAGTTCGCCGAGCAGCTCTACGTGCACGGGCTCGGGGTCCAGGCCGCCGAGGGCCTCGCCGAGTGGCTCCACGCGCAGGCGCGCTCGGAACTCGAGATCCCGGCCTCGCAGGGCCGGCGGTATTCGTGGGGCTACCCCGCATGCCCGGAGCAGTCCGAGCACGAGAAGGTCTGGCGCCTGCTCGGGCTCACCGACATCGGGATGACGCTCTCGACCGGGTACGCCGTCGAACCGGAGCAGTCGACCGTCGCGATCATCGCCCATCACCCGCAGGCGGTCTACTTCGGGATGAAGTCGGGATTCGTCCCCGACGAGCCCAAGCCCGACGAGCTCATCGCCGGCACCGATCGCGGCGGCGAGCTGCCGTCCGACGAGGACCTCGGCGACGACGGGACGGTCGAGTCGGAGGTCGAGAACAAGACGGTGCGCGTCTCGTAGCCCTCCGGGTCACTCGATCGCTGCGGCGATCTACGAGTACTCGAGGTTGTCCGGGAAGCCGAGCAGGAGCTCGGCGAGCAGGTCCGGAACCTCGACCTGCGGGCAGTGGCCGCAGTCGGGGATCACCTCGATGTCGGAGTAGTCGACCGTCCGCAGCACCCGCTCGGCCCCGGTGGTGAACACCATCCGGTCGCGCTCGCCCCAGATCAGCAGCAGCGGGCAGTCGATCCGGTCGAGGTCGAAGGGGTCGGACAGCTCGGGGAGCAGGCGGCGGCCGATGTCGAGCACGCCCATGCTGCGGGCGAAGCTCGAGATGTGGCCGGTGAACGTCTCGACCACCGCCGGGTCGGCGCCGCCCGGATCGCCGAACGCCAGCGTCCGGTAGACGCGGCCGACGATCGGCTTGACGATCAGATCGGGCACGGGGACGGGGGAGAGGCGGAGGATCCGGACCAGCCACTCACGCTCGATCGCAGTGAACCACGATGCCATGTGGAGCCCGGCGGGCGCGATCGGGACGATGCCGGCGACCGGCAGATCGGCGCGCTCGGCCGCCCGCAGCGACAGCGCGCCGCCGAGCGAGTTGCCGACCACGTGGACCTCGCCGCCGTGTTCGTCCGCGAGCTCCTCGATCGCGGCCGCCACCATCGCGTCCCACTGCGCCATCAGCGGCTCGAGCGGGTCGAGGGGCTCGGCGGTGCCGAAGCCGCGGAGGTCGATCGCCCTCGCGGCGCGGCCGGCGTCGCCGACGCGCGCGAGCAGCGGCTGCCAGGTGTCGGCGCTGTCGGCGTAGCCGTGCAGCAGCAGCAGCGGCGGCCCCTCGCCCTCGACCGAGAGCGTGCGCGTCTCGACTCCGGCGAGGTCCTTCCGGTGTTCGGTTAACGCCGATGCTCGCCGGGTAGGTGACATCGAACCGGATTTCTAGCGTTTCCCGCCGATGTGATCGCGGGTTCGCGCCCAAGACCAAGGAGAAACACAAGTGTCAGAAGTCACGCGAGGGATCCTCTCCGACGACAGCAGCGGCGATCGCGAGAAGCTCGTCGGGATGCTCGAGAAGGCGTACTGGATGGAGATCGAGACGGTGATGAGCTACGTCGCCAACTCCGTCAACCCCGATGGCGTCAGGGCCCAGGAGATCAAGGAGTCGCTCGCCGCGGACATCACCGAGGAGCTCGGCCACGCCCAGCAGTTCGCGGCCCGGATCAAGGAGCTCTACGGAGTCGTCCCGGGCTCGCAGCAGTTCGCCGCCGAGCAGGACTACCTGCAGCCGCCCGAGCAGCAGACCGACATCCCCCACGTGATCCGCGGCGTCATCGCGGCTGAGGCCGGCGCGATCTCCTACTACAACGAGATCCGCGAATACGCGGCCGAGGTCGATCCGGTGACCGAGGACATGATGATCGCGATCCTCCGCGACGAGCAGGGGCACATGCGCGAGTTCGAGGGCTTCCTGCGCGAGTACGAGGCTGAGGGGCTGGCGTAACGGGGCGGAGGTTTTCGCCGGGCTTTCCCGGCGGCGTTGGTTGGACCGCGGGTCCTGTCGCCGGACAGCCCCGCGGGTGCTGACGCACGCCGCGGGGCGCCCCGTCCGGC
>JADFCZ010000039.1 GCA_018263295.1 Conexibacter sp. | reverse complement strand
GACTTCGAGGCGTCGAGCTTGACCTTCAGGCCGTTGCGCTTCGCCTTCAGCTTCGCCTTCGGCGGCTGCGCGGGTGTCAGTGCGATCGACTGGAAGTCCCCAGCCTCGCCGAACAGGTTCAGAAGCGGACTGTCCGGAACCCCCCCGGAGCTGATCGACCAGGTCTGGAGCGGTCCACTGCCTCCGTTCAAGAACAGGCGCTCGCCGGCGCCGTCGAAGGTGATCGCCGACGGACTCTCGGTCGCGGGGTAGGGACTGCCGGCGAGCGGGGTGAGAGGCCCGCCGGACATGATCCGGAACGCCGCGAGCGAGTCGCTCTCGTAGTTGCCGGCGTAGACGTAATCGCCGTCGGGAGAGAGCGCGAGGCTGAAGGCGTTGCCACCGCCGGTGCTCCAGGGAGAGTCGTCGAGCTCGGTCAGGGAGCCGTCGGAGGCGATCGCGAAGGCGTGGACGCCCGAGGTCGGCTGTTCGCGGTCGGCCACGTACAGATGCTTTCCATCCTGGCTCACAACGAGCGCGTAGGGGATGAACAGGGATCCGAAGGGAGAGCCGGAGACCTCGGTCAGCTTCCCGTCCTTGGCGATCCTGTAGGAGGACACGTTGCTGTTGCCGTTGGCGGTGAACAGCCGCTTGCCGTCGGAGCTGATCGCGATGCCCTGCGGGCCCTCGGGATTGTCGATCGTCGCCTGGAAGGTCGGCGAGACCTTGCCGTCGGCGCTGACCTTGAAGCCGGAGATGGAATCGCCACCCGAGACGTAGACGAACTTGCCGTTGGGAGTCGGGGCGACCCCGACCGGGTTGTCGCCGACGGGCCGTGGAGATCCGGGAGCATCGGAAAGGGACCCGTTCGCCCCCACCGCCAATGCCTCCAGCTCGTCGCCGGACTCATCGGCGACGAAGACGAGCTTGCCGTCGGGCGACACCGCGATCCCCTGCAGCCTGGTGGAACCGGGCGCGAAGGGCGACCCCGGGACGGGGACGAAGCCTCCCTCGGGCAGGAGCTTGCCGCCGGAGACCTCGCCGTTGTCGTAGCCGCTCAAGTAGCCGAACTGCTTCGCGCTCGCCCCGGCTGCGAACGCCAACCAGGCGCCGAGCGCGAGCCCAATGAGTAGCAGCAGAGCCCTTCCCTTGCCCATACGCAGATCATCAGACCACATCCGCGTCGCCTTTTCCACACTAGAGATCGACGGGGGTCATTCCGCCCCATTTCTCGTCGAGGTAGGCGACGACGAGGCTGCGGTGGCAGTGCGCGGCCTCGGCCTCGCTGCAGAGCAGCGCCGTCGGCCGCTCGAAGTCGCCGCGGTCCAGCACCTCCTCGACGGCGCGCTCGGCGAGCAGGCCGCGAAACTCGGGAGCGAAGTCCTCCCAGCTCCCCTTCCGCTTCTTGTACGCGTCCATGATCTCCGCGGTCGGCGCCAGCAGCGGCTCGTGCTCGTAGTCGGCGCCGATCAGCTCGCGCAGGAAGTAGGGCAGGTCGCGGGCCTTGGCGAAGCCGGCGAGCTGGGAGTCGTTGCGGAGGCGGATGTCGAGGACGCGGACGACGCCGGCGTCGCGGAGTCGGGTGAAGAAGCCCTCGGCGGTCGTCTGCGTGAAACCGATGGTGAAGACGTCCACGCCTCAGCCGCCCGCGCCCTCGAGGTTCGCTCTGAGCCGGCGGTGAAAGCCGGCGAACTGCCGCGACAGCAACATCCGGGTTATCGGGCCGAGCCGGCCGAGCAGCCCGGTCAGCTCGCCCTCGGCGAAGAAGTGCACTTCGGTCCCGCCGTCCGCAGGCGCGAATGTCCAGGTGCCGTCGACGGGATACGGGCCCTCGACGACGTGAACGGTCACCTTCCGCGGCCGGTCGAACTCGGTGAACTCCGTCACCTGGACGAACTCCCTTCCCCCCGGAGGCTTCGTCGTCTCGCGGATCCGGGTTCCTGGCCCGGGCGGGCCGGGTGTCAGGACCTCGACGCCGGTCTTGGTCGTCTGCCAGTCGCGGAGCTTGGCTGGATCGGTGAGGTAGTCGAAGACGTCCGTGGGCTCGCGAGCGACGGTGAACGACTCCTCGACGCGCATCAGTCCGGGGGCTCCCGCGGGGGCTCGTCGGCGCCGCCGGCGAAGTCCTCCGGCGTCACCTCGTCGAGGAAGTCCTTGAACTTCTCGACGACCTCCTCCTGGTCCTCGACCTCGTGCTCGAACTCGATCGAGGACTCCTCGATGACCTCCTCGGCCGCATAGATCGGCGCGTCGCAGCGGACCGCGAGAGCGAGCGCGTCGGAGGGGCGCGAGTCGATCTCGACCTCGGTCCCGTCGACCGAGAGCGTGATCGTCGCGTAGAAGGTGTTGTCGCGGAGCTCGGTCACCGACACCCGCTCGCACTTCGCGTCGATGTTGTCGAGGACGTCGGCCATCAGGTCGTGGGTCATCGGCCTCGGCGTGCTCGCCCCCTGCAGCTTCATCAGGATCGCGGCGGCCTCCGGATGCCCGATCCAGATCGGCAGGAAGCGGTTGCCGTCGGCCGTCTTCAGCAGCACGATCGGCTGCTTGCCGACCATGTCGAAGCTGACGCCGTAGATCTGCATTCGTTGCAAGTGGGCGATCCTGGATTCGAACCAGGGACCTCGTCCTTATCAGAGACGCGCTCTAACCAACTGAGCTAATCGCCCGCGGTCGCGGATTCTAGTGGCCGCGGGGATGCCCTACTTCCGGCGCAGCGCCTTCGTCAGCGCGAGCACTTCGTCGAGGTCGGTGAAGCGGATCTGAGCCGTCAATCCTTTCGCCCCCGAGCGGACCCGGACGTCGTGGCCGAGGGCTCGTTCGAGCGCGTCCTCCGCCTTGCCGATCGCCGCCTCCTCGTCGGGATGGAGCTCGCGGGCCTTGCGTTCGGCGCCTCCCCCCTCCCCCTTCGCACGGCGCTCGGTCTCGCGCACCGACCAGCCCTCGGCGACTGCCTGCCGGGCGAGCGAGCGGCGCCGGTCCTGGCTCTTGGCCGCGAGCAGGGCCCGCCCGTGACCCTCGCTCAGCGCTTCGCTCTCGAGCATCTCGATCACCGGGTCGGGCAGGTCGAGGAGGCGGATCAGGTTCGAAATCGACGAGCGGCTGCGGCCGACGCGGCGGGCCACCTCCTCCTTGCTGAGGTCGAGCTCCTCGACCAGAGCCGCGCAGGCGCGGGCCTCCTCGATCGGGTTCAGATCCTCCCGCGCCATGTTCTCGACGAGCGCCATTTGCAGGCGTTTTGTCTCGTCCTCGGTCCGGAGGATCGCCGGAACCGTGTCGAGGCCGGCCTGCCGAGCCGCACGCCAGCGGCGCTCGCCGGCGATCAGCTCGTAGCGCCCGTCGCTGAGCGGGCGGACGACGAGCGGCTGGACGACCCCGCTCTCGGCGATCGACTCGGCGAGACGGGCGAGGCCGTCGTCGTCGAAGGTCTTGCGCGGCTGCCCGGCGTTCGGCTTGATCAGCTCGACCGGGACGTCGCGGTAGGACGGTTCGCTGACTTCGTGGCTCTCCGGCAGGATCGCGGCGAGGCCCCTCCCCATCCCCGGCTTCCTAGCCACGGGCCAGCACCTCCGCCGCGAGGGCCCGGTAGGCGACGGACCCTCGCGACTCGGGAGCGTGCGAGATCACCGGGACGCCGAAGCTCGGCGCTTCGGCGAGGCGGACGCTCCGTGGCACCACGGTCTCGAGGACCAGCTCAGTGAAGTGCTCCTTCAATTCGTGCTCGACATCCTGGGAGAGACGGGTGCGGTCATCAGCCATGGTGATCGCGATGCCGGTCAGAACCAGTCCGGGGTTGAGTTGACGGCGTACGGTCTGCAGCGTGTCCAGGAACTGGACCAGCCCTTCGAGCGCGAGATACTCGGCCTGGACCGGCACGACGACCCGGTCCGCCGCGGCGAGCGCGTTGACGGTGATCGGGCCCAGCGAGGGCGGGCAGTCGAGGAACGTCGCGGCGAAGCGCTCGCGAACCGGGCCGAGGCCCTCGCGCAGGCGGTACTCGGAGTGCTCGAGGGCGGGCAGCTCCACCGCGGCGCCGGCGAGGTCGCGGTTGGCGGGGACGACCCAGAGGTTGTCGGTGGCGGTCGGGCGGGCCGCCTCCGCGATCGAGACGTCGCCGCAGAGCGTGTCGTAGGTGGACGGGCGCGCCTCGCGGTCGAGACCGAGCGTCACCGTCGCGTTGCACTGCGGGTCGAGGTCGACGACGAGCGTCTGCCGGCCGGTCTCGGCGATGCAGGCGGCCAGGTTGACGGTGGTGGTGGTCTTCCCCACCCCACCCTTCTGGTTGGCGATCGCGTAGACGTAACCCATTCGATTCCTTCGGCTTGCGCTGGCCGCGCGACTCTAGATCACGCCGCGGGGGCGCTTCTTGGCCATGCCGGGACGGCGCGGCAGGCCGGCGGGCGTGGGACCCCGCTTGTGGAGCAGGTGGAGGTGGCGATTGCGGCTCCCCGCGTAGGGATCGGCGCTGCGGATCTCCGCCGGGACGATCCCGAGCAAGGGTGCACCGCGTTCCAGTTCGGCCTCTTCGTCCGGATCCCTCCTCCCCTTCCAGGCGACGAGGACGCCGTCGTCGCGGAGCAGCGGCGACGCAAGCTCGGCGAGGGTGCTGAGCCGGGCGACGGCGCGGGCGGTGACAGCGTCGTAGGCCTCGCGGCCGGGGGAACCCTCGCGGGCCCACTCCTCCGCCCGGGCATTGATCGCCCGGGCGTTCTCGATCCCGCCCGCGGCCGCGGCCCGGTCGATGAACTCGCACTTGCGGCCGACCGACTCGATCAGGTCGACCTGCGCGTCGGGGAGCATCGCCGCCAGGACGAGGCCCGGGAAGCCGGCGCCGGCGCCGACGTCGGCGATCCGGCGCGCGTTCGCGAGCTCGGCGAAGGCGAGGCCGCTGAGGCTGTCGGCGACGTGGACGACGCGGGCCCGTTCGGGCTCGATCACCGTGCTCGGGGCGGTGGCATCGGCGGCCAGCAACGCCAGCACGGGCTCGAGCTTGGCCCGCGCCTCGCCGCTCAGCTCGGGCTGTGGGAGCGGCTCAGTCAGAGATCAGCGGGGCGACGACGATCCGGCGCTCGGGCTCGTCGCCCTCGCTGTAGGTCTCGACGTCGCTGCGGTCCTTGAGGACCTCGTGGACCATCCGGCGCTCGCTCGCCGACATCGGCTCGAGCCGGACCGGCTCGTCGTTGCGGACGGCGCGCTGGGCGGCGACGACCGCCTCCTCCTCGAGCAGCGCCCGGCGCCGCTCGCGGTAGCCGGCGGCGTCGAGGGTGACGCGCTTGCGCTCGCTGACGCCGAGCGAGGCCGCCCGGTAGCAGAGGAGCTGCAGGGCGTCGAGCGTCTGTCCGCGGCGGCCGATCAGGATCCCGAGCTCGTCGGGGCCGTCGATCTCGGCGTAGATCTCGTCCTCGGTCTCGCTGACCTCGACCTCGGCGTCGAGGTCGATCTCGTCGAGCACGCGGTCGACGATCGCGCGGACCCGCTCCGCCGGCTCCTCGGGGATCTCCTCGAGCTCGCTCATCGCGTCCTCCCACTCCTCTTCTTCTTCTTGCGCGGCGGCGGCGGAGGCGGCTTGGCGGCCCGCTGCTGCGCCTCGAGCTCCTCCGGCGTCGTCTTCTTTACAGGGCCCATGATCGAGTGGATTACCTGCTGCTGGCCGAGCGTCCACAGGTTCGTCGAGATCCAGTAGACCGACAGCGCGGACTCGAACTGGAGCACGAACGGCGCGAACAGGAACGGGAGGCCGTAGATGATGTATTTCTGCGGTCCCTCCATGCCCTGGCCGCGGACCGACATCGCCAGGCCCGAAGCCAGCTGGGTGACGATGAAGAGGACGACGAGGACGGCCGCGACCCAGCCCTCCGGGGGCAGGATCAGGTTCGGGATGAACAGCCATCCCTCGGGCGGCGACGCCTCGACGTCCGCCTGGAAGCTGTCGCTCTTGAGCATGTAATAGAGCGAGATGAAGACCGGGATCTGCAGCAGCAGCGGCAGGCAGGAGGCGAGCGGATTGATCTCGTTCTCCTGGTAGAACTTCATCATCGCCTGCTGCTGGGCCTGCTTGTCGTCCTTGTGCTTCTCCTGGATCTGCTTGAGCTGCGGCTGCAACTCCTGAAGCGCCCGCATCGAGCGGATCTGCTTCATCGAGATCGGCAGGATCGCGAGCCGGACGACGAACACGAGCGCGACGATCGCCGGGCCCCAGCCGAGGCCGAGCGTGTCGTGGAAGAACAGGATGATCTGCTCGGGGATGTCGGTGAAGATCGATGCGACGGGGAGGGTCATCTAGTGGCTCTCTCGGTGCGGGTTTCGGTGTTGCGGAAGAGGGTGCGCTCGGTCAGCGGATCGAGGCCGCCCGGGCTGAAGGGATTGCATCGTAGGACCCGCCACGCGGCCAGGATCATGCCGCGAAACGCCCCGAGCTCGCGTACAGCCTCCTCGGCGTAGGCCGAACACGTCGGGTAATAGCGGCAACGCTGGCCGAGCGCGGGGGAGAGGAAGCGGCGGTAGAAGCGAATCGGAAGCAGTGCCACCCAGGCGACGGGGCCCGGTTTCGGGTCCGTTTCACGTGCAACGCCGACCTCGCCGGAAGTGGCCGGAATCCCTGCCCCCGGGACCTCCGTTTCACGTGCAACGCTCACTCGTCGGCCTCGGCGAGGAGCGCGGTCAGCGAGGCGGTGAGTCCGGCCGTGCCCTCGCGGTCGATCAGGCCGGCGACGCCGCTACGGCCGACGAGGACGAAGTCGTAGCCGTCGGGGAGGCGGTCGGACAGGCTCCAGAAGGCTTCGCGCATCGCCCGCTTCACCTTGTTGCGCTCGATCGCCCCGCCGACCTTCTTGCCGACCGAGACGCCGAGGCGAACCTCGTCGGCGTCGTCCTCGGTGCGCGGGAAGGCGTAGAGGACCAGGAAGCGGTTCGCGTGCGAGCGGCCGTCCCGGTAGGCACGGTCGAAGTCACCGCTGCGGGAGAGACGACCACGCTTCCGACCCTCGCCTCCCGGCTTGGACGACACGAGCTAGACCGTGAGGCGCTTGCGGCCCTTGCGGCGACGGCGGCGGATGATCTCGCGGCCGTGGCGGGTCCGCATGCGGGCACGGAAGCCGTGCGCGCGAGCGCGCTTTCTCTTCTTTGGCTGCCAGGTTCGCTTCATGGTCGTGTTCCGCGGGGCCCGGACCGGTACGGCGGGATCGGCGGGACGGCGCAGTATAGGGGGACCGGCGCAAGGGTTATGACGCGATTTGCGGAGTTGGCGAAAAGGCACCCCGTCGGGGCCCTGCGGCGGACCTATGATCGCCCGCGGAGCAGCCCCCGGCACCCGCCGGACGCGGCCTCGTTCCCCGGCACATTTGCAAGGCGATTCGAAACAAGAACTGACGACGATCTGGGACGGAGTCCGGGAGGAGCTCCGCCACACGCTGCCGCCGTCCGCCTTCGAGAACTGGCTCGAGCCGCTGCGGGCGGTCGGGGTCCAGGGGAGCCGCCTCTACGTCTCCGGGCCCGATCGCGTCCGCGACTGGTTCCAGCGCCGCTACGGCGCCGCGGCCACCGACGCCCTCCGCCGCCGCGCCCCCGGCTTCACCGAGATCGCCTTCGCCGATCCCCCCGCCGGCGCCGCGGCCGGGCGGGACGAGGGCCGGGCCGCCGCCGATCCGATTCCCGCCGGGCTCGCGGCCGGGCTCGACTTCGACCACTTCGTGATCGGCTCCGGCAACCGCTTCGCCCACTCGGCCGCGCTCGCCGTCGCCGAGTCTCCGGGCGAGTCCTACAACCCGCTGTTCCTCTACGGATCCCCTGGCCTCGGCAAGACCCACCTGCTGATCTCGATCGCCAACTACCTGCGCGCTCAGCGGCCCGATCTCGACGCCGCCTACACGACGGCGGAGCGCTTCACCTCCGAGTTCGTGATGTCGCTGCGCGGCGACGGCCGGCCCACGGACCGCTTCAAACAGCGGTATCGCAACGTCGACGTGCTCCTGATCGACGACGTTCAGTTCCTCGAGGGCAAGGCCCGGACCGAGGACGAGTTCTTCCACACGTTCAACGAGCTCTACGCCCAGGGGAGCCAGATCGTGCTCTCCAGCGACCGGCCGCCGGAGGCGATGGAGCGGCTCAGCGAGCGGATGCGCGACCGGTTCGCGTGGGGCCTGACGGTCGAGCTTCAGGGCCCCGACCCCGCGACCCGGATCACGCTGCTGCGCCGGCTCGCCGCCGAGCACGGCATCGCCGTCCCCGACCTCGAGGTCCTCCAGCAGATCGCCGGCTCCGCCCCCGGGAACCTGCGCCGGCTCGAGGGCGCGCTGACCCGGGTGACGGCCTTCGCCTCGATGCTCGGCGAGGTCCCGACCGTCGACCTCGTCCGGCGGGCACTCGGCGGCGACCACGACCCGGTCGACGCGGTTCCGGTCCGCGAGCCCGCATCGGAGCGGCTCGAGCGGATCCAGAAGGCCGTCTGCGACGTCCTCCACCTCTCGCTCGCCGACATGCGCTCGCCGCGCCGCGCCCCGAACCTCGTCCGCGGCCGCCAGCTCGCGATGTACGTCGCGCGCAATCAGACCGACCTCTCCCTGGCCGAGATCGCCCGCGGCTTCGATCGCGACCACTCGACCGTCCTCCACTCGATCCGACGCGTCGAGCGCGAGCTCGAGCCCGGCTCCGATATCCACAGGGCGCTCGAGCGGATCCACGAGCGGCTCAACATCACTGTGGAGGGCGCGTGAGCCGGCGCCGGGATTCCACGGCCCGGGACTTCTCCACAGCTCCTTCCACGCCCCCCGATGGCGCTCATACACTGCCGTCACGGGGTTCTGAAAGGGTTTCCACGGACCTAACATCAACTCGGATGACCGGAAGAGGATGCAGATGGAACTGAAGGCCGAACGCGATCCGCTGCTCGACGCGCTGCAAACCGCGGCCAGGGCACTGTCGACGCGAACGACCCTGCCGTCGCTCGGGGGAATCATGCTCGTCGCCGCCGGGGGCAATGCGACCGCACGGGCGACCGACGGCGAGCTCGCCGTCACGGTCGAGCTCGAGGCGGAGGTGGACGGCGACGGTGAGATCCTGCTCCCCGGCCGGCTTCTCGCCGACGTCTCGCGCGCGCTGCCGCAGGGCACGGTCACCCTGGCCGAGCGCAAGGACAAGGGCGACGTCGAGCTGACCGCCGGCACCGCCAACTTCCACCTGCGCCTGCTCGATCCCGAGGACTTCCCCCGGCTCCCCGAGCTCGAGGGCGATGTCCTGAAGATGCCCGCCGGCGCCCTCGCCGAGACCGTCGATCGGGTCGCGCGCGCCGCCTCCCGCGACGAGGTCCGCCCGATCCTCACCGGCATCCTCGTCAGCGTCGAGGAGTCGACCCTGACGATGGTCGCCACCGACTCCTACCGGCTGAGCGTCAAGCGGACCGAGCTCGAGGGCGCCGCCCCGAGCCCGTTCGAGGCGAACGTGCCGGCCCGCGCGATGCGGGAGCTCGCCCGGGTCGTCGCCCAGCACGGGGTCGAGGAGGTCGAGATCGCGCTGCCGGGAAACCAGATCGTCTTCCGCGCCGGCGGTGTGACGATGTCGTCGCGGCTGATCGAGGGGCAGTTCCCGAGCTACCGGCAGCTCCTCCCCGACGCGTTCGACCACGACGTGCGGCTGCCGCGCTCGGAGTTCCTCGACGTCACCCGGCGGATCCGCTACCTGGCGCAGCGCAACGCGCCGCTGAAGCTCGCGTTCGAGGAGGGCCAGCTGACGGTCGCGGCCGAGACGCCCGAGATCGGCGATGCGTCGGAATCGATGCCGTGCGCGTTCAGCGGCGAGGCGATGGAGATCGCCTTCAACCCGCAGTTCTTCATCGAGGGCATCGAGAGCGTCGACACCGAGGAACTGGTCCTGCGTCTGACTTCGCCGCTGCGTCCGGGACTCCTGCAGCCGGCCGGGTCGGAGGACTTCAGCTACCTCGTGATGCCGATCCGCCTCAACGTCTAGGTGCGGCGGCCGTGAGGACCGCGGCACCGTGAGGGTCGCGCGGGTCGTCCCGCACTCGTTCCGGAACCTCGCGGATGCCGCGATCGACCTCGGCCCGGGGCTCACGGTCCTCCACGGGCCCAACGGCGCCGGGAAGACGAACGTCCTCGAGGCGCTGTTCTTCGCCCTGACCGGGCGCTCGTGCCGGACGCGCCGCGAGCGCGAGATGATCGCCTTCGGGGGCGAGCTCGCGCGGGTCGAGGCGCTGCTCGAGCCTGACGACGGAGAGCACGCCGACCCGATCGCGATGCTCGCGTCGATCTCCAGCGGCGAGGCCCGGCGGCGGCTGGTCGACGGTTCCCCGGCACAGCCGTCCGACGACCACCGCCGGCCGGCGATCTCGATCTTCATGCCGGACCGGCTCGCGCTCGTGAAGGGACCGCCGTCGCCTCGCCGAGCCCACCTCGACCGCCTAGCGGGCGCCCTCTGGCCCGCCCGCGCCGAGCTCCCGCGCGAGTACTCGCGGGCGCTGGCGCAACGCAACAACCTGCTGGCGCGGGTCAAACGCGGGGGCTCGCCCGAGTCGCTCGGGGCCTGGGACCGCGAGCTCGCCGAGCGCGCCGTGCCGCTGACCGAGGCGCGGGCCGCAGCCGCGACCGAGCTGGCGGAGCCGTACGCGCGGGCGGGCGAGGAGCTCGGGCTCGCCGGCGGCGCCGAGATCGCCTACCGGCCGCGGACCGCGGAGCTCGACGCGGACGGGATCGTCGCCGAGCTGGCGGAGCGTCGCGAGGGGGACGTCGCGCGCGGCTTCACCGGGTTCGGGCCGCATCGCGACGAGGTCGAGCTTTCGTTCGGCGGCCGGTCGCTGCGGCGCTACGGCTCCCAGGGACAGCAGCGGCTCGGTCTGCTGGCGCTGCTGTTCGCCGAGCGCGAGGCACTGCGCGCGGCCCGCCGACAGCTGCCGCTGCTCCTGCTCGACGACGTGATGAGCGAGCTCGACCCGGAGCGGCGCTCGCGGCTCGTCGCGATGCTCGAGGATGGGGGGCAGGCTTTGATCACCGCGACCGAGATCGACCACGTCCCCTCCCGCGACGCCGCCGCGCTGGCGATCGCCGCCGGGGTCGCGTCGCCGACGGGAGCGGGCGGGTGAGCCGGCCGGGATCATCCGGCGGGCCCCGCCGGCTCGGATCGGCGTTCGAGCGGCTGATCGCCGAGGGGGCTCCGGAGACGCTCCTCGCCGAGGTCCAGACCGCCTGGCCCGGCGTCTGCGGAGCGCAGATCGCGGCCCGGGCGGAGCCCGTCGCCGAACGCGACGGCAGGGTCACGATCGCTTGCGAGAGCGGCGCCTGGGCGCAGGAACTGGAGCTGATGGGCGAGCTTCTGCGGGAGCGGATCGACGCCGCGATCGGGCCCGATCGGGTCACCGCGCTGCGGTTCACGGCCGACCTCGCGCGCCACCGCTGACTTCGGCGCGCATTTCGGCTCAGAAAAGTGCCTATTTGCAGGGAATTCGTATTTGCCTGCCGCAGCGCCGGGGGCTTGTGCCTGATATCCTTATGTCAACCGGCCGGCGCGCCCCCGAGAAGGATCTCCCCGACATCGGGAGCTCCCTCCGAGGAGGGCTCACAGCGGCTTCTGAGCCGCCGCCGGGCACGGCATGATTGACGAGCACCCGAACGGGAAGGAACGAGTGGCGGACAACGCGAAGGCGAAGGAAGACGGCGGCAAGAAGGGGACGTACGGGGCGGACGACATCACCGTCCTCGAGGGGCTGGAGGCGGTCCGCAAGCGCCCCGGCATGTACATCGGCTCGACCGGTGTCCGCGGTCTTCACCACCTGGTCTACGAGGTCGTCGACAACTCCGTCGACGAGGCGCTCGCCGGCCACTGCGACTCCGTCCGGGTGACTATCCACCCGGACAACTCGGTCACCGTCGTCGACAACGGCCGCGGCATTCCCGTGGGCATCATGGAGAAGGAGGGCAAGCCGGCCGCCGAGATCGTGCTGACCGTCCTCCACGCGGGCGGCAAGTTCGGCGACGGCGGCGGCTACAAGGTGTCGGGCGGCCTCCACGGCGTCGGCGTCTCGGTCGTCAACGCGCTCTCCGAGCGACTCCACCTCGAGATCAACACGGCGGGCAACGTCCACACCCAGGACTACGTGCGCGGCAAGCCGCAGAACGAGTTGACCAAGGGCGCCGCGAGCAAGACCACCGGCACGATGATCAGCTTCCTCCCCGACGCCGAGATCTTCGACGAGCTCGAATACGACTACGCGACGCTCGCGGAGCGGATGCGCGAGACGGCGTTCCTGACCCGCGGCCTGCGGATCACGCTGACCGACGAGCGCGGCGAGGGCAAGAGCGAGGAGTTCTACGCCGAGGGCGGGCTGGTCGATTTCGTCGCCCACCTGAACGCGACGAAGGACGCCCTGCACAAGAAGACGATCTTCATCGAGGGGGAGACCGAGGACGCGGCCCTCGAGGTCGCGATGCAGTGGAACACCGGCTACCAGGAGTCGCTGTTCTCGTTCGCCAACAACATCAACACCCACGAGGGCGGCTCGCACCTGTCCGGGTTCCGCTCGGCGCTGACACGGACCCTCAACGCCTATGCGCGCGAGAAGGGGATGCTGAAGGAGAAGGACCCGAACCTGAGCGGGGACGACGTCCGCGAGGGGCTGACCGCGGTCGTCTCCGTGAAGCTCCAGGACCCGCAGTTCGAGGGCCAGACGAAGACCAAGCTCGGCAATCCGCAGATCGAGGGCTTCGTCCAGGCGATCGTCAACCGCAAGCTCTCCGAGTTCCTCGAGGAGAACCCGGCCGACGCGCGCCGGATCGTCCTCAAGTCGATCGACTCGGCCCGGGCCCGGGCCGCCGCCCGCAAGGCGCGCGACCTGACCCGCCGCAAGTCGGCGCTCGAGAACTCCACGCTCCCGGGCAAGCTCGCCGACTGCACGGTCCGCGACCCGAGCCTGACCGAGCTGTTCATCGTCGAGGGCGACTCGGCCGGCGGTTCGGCCAAGCAGGCCCGCGACCGCTCGACGCAGGCGGTCCTGCCGCTGTTCGGCAAGATCATCAACGTCGAGAAGAACCGGATCGACAAGGTCCTCGCCAACGATGCCGTCCAGTCGCTGATCACGGCGATCGGAACCGGCGTCCACGAGGAGTTCGCGATCGACGACGCCCGCTACCACAAGCTGGTGATCACGACCGACGCCGACGTCGACGGCGCTCACATCCGGACGCTGATCCTGACGTTCTTCTACCGGCAGATGCCGGAGCTGATCGAGCGCGGCTACGTGTACATCGCGAAGCCGCCGCTCTACCGCGCCAAGAACGGCAAGCGTGAGCTCTACCTCGAGAAGGAGTCGGAGCTCGAGGCGTTCCTGCTGCGAGACAAGTTCGAGAAGTTCGAGATCGTCGACCAGGAGGGGAGGGTCGCCAAGCTCTCGGAGAGCAAGTGGCAGCGATTCAATCGCGCCTTCAAGGAGTACGAGGGCTGGATCAGCTCCCTGCAGGCCGCCTACGGCCACGACCGGGTCCGGTTCCTGAGCGAGTCGCAGATCCTCGACAAGGGCGCGGCGAGCATCGCCGGCGTCCGCGAGCTGGTCGAGGCCGACGATCCCGAGGGCGAGGGCTACGAGACCGAGCTGGTCTCCTCGAGCGACCAGGAGCTGGTCGTCAAGGCGATCCACCGCAAGTCGGGGCTCGCCCGGACGCACCACCTGCCGAGCGACCTGTTCTCGTCGACCGAGTACCGGAAGCTGGTCGAGGTCCACGCATCGCTCCTGAAGCAGGTCGGGGAGCCGCCGGTGACGGTCACGCTCAGCGACAAGAGCCGCGACGCGGAGTCGTTCGGCGAGATGCGCCGGGCGGTTCTCGAGCTGGCCCGCCAGGGGGTCACCCTGCAGCGGTTCAAGGGCCTCGGCGAGATGAACGCCGAGCAGCTCCGGGTGACGACGATGGCGCCGGAGTCGCGGACCCTGCTGCAGGTGACGATCGACGACGCCGCGATGGCCGAGCGCGTGTTCAGCGACCTGATGGGGGACAAGGTCGAGCCGCGCAAGGAGTTCATCACCGACAACGCCCGCGACGTGGACGTCCTCGATGTCTAGACGCGGCGCGCGGACGACGGCAGACAACACAACCGACAACCCGAAGGTGGATGGCTAGATGGAGGCCTCGGACGTTCTGAGCGGAGGCAACGTCGAGATCCGCGAGATCTCGACGGAGATGCGCTCCGCCTACCTCGACTACGCGATGAGCGTGATCGTCGGGCGCGCGCTGCCCGACGTCCGCGACGGGCTCAAGCCCGTCCATCGCCGCGTCCTCTACGCGATGCACGACCTCGGCCTGCAGCCGAACCGCCCGTACCGGAAGTCGGCGTTCATCGTCGGCGAGGTGATGGGCAAGTACCACCCGCACGGCGACCAGTCGATCTACGACACGCTCGTGCGGATGGCCCAGGACTTCTCGCTGCGCGAGGTCCTCGTCGACGGCCAGGGCAACTTCGGCTCGATCGACGGCGATCCGCCGGCGGCGATGAGGTACACCGAGGCCCGGCTCGCCCGGCTCGCCACCGAGATGCTCCGCGACATCGAGGCGGAGACCGTCGACTTCGGTCCCAACTACGACGAGTCCTCGGCCGAGCCGCTGGTCCTGCCGTCGCGGTTCCCGAACCTGCTCGTCAACGGCTCCTCCGGGATCGCGGTGGGCATGGCGACGAACATCCCGCCGCACAACCTCGGCGAGGTGATCGCCGCGGTCCAGGCCTACATCGAGGACCCCGAGGTCGACACCGAGGGCCTGATGAAGCACGTCAAGGGCCCGGACTTTCCGGGCGGCGGCACGATCATGGGCTCCGACGGGATCCGCTCCGCCTACCGCTCCGGCCGCGGCTCGGTCCGCGTCCGCGCCAAGGCGCACATCGAGCCGATCAAGGGCGGCAAGGAGGCGATCATCGTCTCCGAGCTCCCCTACACGGTCCGCAAGGGCGGTGACGGCGGCCTGATCACGAAGATCGCCGACCTCGTCCGCGACAAGAAGATCACCGAGATCTCCGACCTCCGCGACGAGTCGGACCGCTCCGGCATGCGGCTCGTGATCGAGCTCAAGAGGGACGCGATCCCGAAGGTCGCGCTCAACAAGCTCTACAAGCACACGCAGATGCAGTCGACCTTCGGCGTCAACATGGTGGCGCTGGTCGACGGCGTCCCGAGGACCCTGTCGCTGAAGGAGATGATCCACTACTACGTGCTGCACCAGCGCGAGGTGGTCATCCGCCGGACGCAGTACCAGCTGCGGCAGGCCGAGGCCCGGGCTCACGTGCTCGAGGGGATCCTGATCGCGCTCGACAACCTCGACGCGGTCATCGCCCTGATCCGCGGCTCGGCGAACCCCGACGACGCCCGCGCCGGGCTGATCAGGGAGTTCGACCTGACCGAGATCCAGGCGCAGGCGATCCTCGACATGCGCCTGCAGCGCCTGACCGCGCTCGAGTCGGACAAGGTCCGTGAGGAGCACGCCGAGCTGATGGAGCGGATCGGCGAGCTGCGGGCGATCCTCGGCGACGAGAAGCGGATCGACGGCGTCATCAGCGAGGAGCTGGCCGAGCTCGGCGAGCGCTACGCGAGCGGCCGCCGCACCGACATCACCTTCGCCGAGGGCGAGGTCGACATCGAGGACATGATCGCCGACCAGCAGATGGTGATCTCGCTGACGGCGTCCGGCTACTGCAAGCGGCTGCCGCTCGCGACCTATCGCCAGCAGCATCGCGGCGGCAAGGGCGTGACCGGGATGGACCTGAAGGAGGGCGACTACATCGAGCACCTCCACATCTGCTCGACCCACGACTTCCTGCTGTTCTTCACCAACCGCGGCAAGGTCTACCGGCTCAAGGTCTACGAGCTGCCGGAGGGCTCGCGGACGGCGCGCGGCAAGGCGCTCGTCAACGTCCTCCCGCTCCGCGACGGCGAGCGGGTGATGGCGGTGATCCCGACCCGCGACTTCACCGAGGGCAAGTACCTCGCCTTCGCGACCGCCGGCGGCCTGATCAAGAAGACGGAGTTCAAGCAGTACAACACGCCGATCCGCGCCGACGGGATCATCGCGATCAAGGTCCGCGACGGCGACGAGCTGGTCCAGGTGCGCCTGACCACCGGAGAGGACGACATCCTCATGGTCTCGCGCTCCGGCAAGGCCTCGCGATTCAGCGAGGAGAAGGTCCGGGCGATGGGCCGCGACACCTCGGGTGTCCAGGGGATGAACGTCTCCGACAAGGTCGACGGGACGCCGAACCGGGTGCTGGCGATGGACATCGCCCGACCCGACACCGACGTCTTCGTCGTGACCGAGAACGGCTACGGCAAGCGCACCGCGATCGACGACTATCCGGTCAAGGGCCGCGGCACGAAGGGCAACCTGACGATCAAGCTGACCGAGAAGAAGGGGGGCCTCGCCGGCGCGCTGATCGTCCGCGAGCACCAGGACCTGCTGTTCATCTCCGTCAACGGGATGGTCCAGCGCACCTCGGTCAAGGGGATCTCCCGCCACGGCCGCGCGACCCAGGGCGTCAGGGTGATGAACATCGCCGACGACGACCGCGTCAGCGCCGTCGCCCTCGTCGTCGAGGACCAGGAGGCCGCGGCACTGCCCGAGGGCGAGGCGGTCGACGAGGCCGAGCTGCCGCTGGACGGTGAGGCCGAGGTCGAGGGCGTGGAGGAAGGCGCCGAAGCGGCCGAGGGGTCCGACGAGGACTGAGCCCTCCGAGCCCGACCTCCCGGTTTGCTTCAATCCGCGGACCAGAGAAAGGAGGTGGTCCTAAATTGAGTGACATGTTTGTTGGGACTCTGGAGGTGACGGGCCGCTAGGCGGCACGCGGGCCGCCCGGCGAATACCACCCGGGCACCGGCGGGACGGACGGGATCGGAGCTTGTCCCAACCGATCGAGGATCGTTCCCCCGCTTGCACCGCACCTGAGAGGCCGCCCCGGCGTTCGCGTCGCGGGCGGCCTCTTGCTTTGCCGGGCCCCACGCGGTCGGGGCACTGCTACTTTCGCCGCCCAAAGTGGTTTGGGGTTCCCGGAGACGAGGATGAAGACGCGGACGAACATCAGCCCGGGCCGCGGCGCACTCGCCGCACTCGCCGCCTGCCTGCTCGCGCTGCTCGTGACCGAGGCCGCGGCGGCGGCGCCCGAGCGGACCGTCCGCGACCCGCGGTTCGACACTCCCTTCCTCTCAAAGCACGGCAGGCTCGACATCACCAAGGCGACGGCCGAGCGACGGCTGACGCGCGTGACCCACGCGGTGACGACCCGGGCGAAGGCGAAGCCGTCGCGGACGCGCGAGCGGCCCTCGATCCTGATCAACACCCGCGGGGGCCGGCGCAGCGACTACGAGTTCATCGTCTTCGGCTCGACCGTCTTCCGGGTGCCGAGGAAGGGCCGGCCGGTCGCGATCGCCGAGGCGACCCTCGTCGCGAGGGACCGGACCTGGCGTTACCGCTTCGACATCGACGACGTCCCCGGCCTCGGCGCCGGCTACGGCTGGGCGGCGGCGACGCAGAAGCCGAGCGGCCGCTTCGCGGACGTCGCTCCCGACGGCGGGTACGCGACCAGTCCCTGAGCGCCGCTAGGCGGCCGCGGCCGCCGGCGCCAGGTAGCGCTCCCAGATCGGCGGCGGCTTCGGCGCGGCGACGCGGATGAAGACGTTCGGCCCGGGTGGCCGGGGCGTCGTCTTCGGGTGCATCTGGATTTCTCGCGGAAGCCGGTTGCCCTTGCGCCGGTTGCACGGCGCGCAGGAAGCGACGATGTTCTCCCAGACCGACTCGCCGCCGCGGCTGCGGGGGATGACGTGGTCGACGGTCAACCCTCCGCGCTCGCTGCCGCAGTACTGACAGGTCCAGGCGTCGCGGGCGAGCACGGCCTTGCGGGTGATCTTGCGGCGGTGGACGTCGCGTGGCACCCGGACGTAGGTGACGAGACGGATCACGACCGGCCGCTCGAGCTCGAGCCGCTCCGAATGGAGCGCGCGGTCGCCGGTCTCGAGCATCTCGGCCTTGGCCTTCAGCAGGAGGACCGTCGCGCGGCGGACGCTGCAGACGTGGATCGGCTCGTAGGTCGCGTTGAGCACGAGGACGCGGCCGCCGATACCCGCCCCCCTGCCCGGGCTGGCCGAAGCCCGGGCCACAGAACCCGGTGCGGACACCACGCTCATCTGCGCCGGCATTCTAGCCACGGCCGCCAACGGACCCGCCCGCCTCCGGCCGGCGGGACCGGCTTGATCAGGCGCTTCCCGCCGGCAGCGGAGGGGGACCGCCGACCTGGTAGCTGCCGAGGACGCGGACGGTCTCGGCGCGCTCCCGCAACGCCTCGATCCCCTCGGCGACGATGCCCGCATCGGCGCGTCCGTCGAGGTCGAGGAAGAAGAGATAGCTGCCGAGCCCGCTGCGCCGGGGCCGCGACTCGATCCGGGTCATGTTGATCTCGCGGTCGGAGAGCACCGAGAGCGCGTCGACGAGAGCGCCCGGGTGGTCGGCGCCGATCTCGTCGAAGACGAGCGTCGTCCGCCACGGCCGGTCCGCCACCTCGGGCGGGGGCTCGGCACTCGCGTCGGCGAGCCAGACGAAACGGGTCACGTTGTCGATCGCGTCCTCGACGTCCTCGCGGAGGACGATCCCGCCGTACGCCTCGGCCGCCGCGGCGGACCCGAGCGCCGCCCACGGCCGCTCCGGCTCGACGGCCACCAGCCGGACCGCCTCGGAGGTCGAGCTGACCATCTCCACCGTCGCGCCGGCGAGCTCGGCCCGCAGGAAGCCGGCGCACTGCGCCGCCGCCTGCGGGTGGGAGAGCACGCGCTCGACGTCCGCGAGCTCGATCGATCGACCGGCGATCAGCATCTGGTGGACCTGATGGTCGTACTCGCCGACGATCCGGACCCGGTCGGTGTCGAACGCGAGGGCGTCGAGCGTCGGGCGGACCGTCCCCTCGATCGAGTTCTCGAACGGGACGAGGGCGCGATCAGCCTCGCCGCTCTCGACCGCCTCGACGGCGGCGTGGATCGTCGCGGTCGGGAGCGGATCGAACTCGGTCCCGGCGGCGGCCAGGCGCAGCGCCTCCTCCGAGAACGTCCCGGCCGGGCCGAGATAGGCGACGTTCACGCTTCGCCGCCGCCCTCGCCCGTAGCGGACGGACCGCGGCGGGCCTGATCCATCGCCGCGATCTCCTCGGGGGAGAGCTCGAGGCTCGAGCGGCCGCCGACGATCGGCTTCGCGTAGACGCGGGCCTGCTCGCGCTGGAGGATCGCCGAGATCACGACCCCGTTGCCGAGGTCGTCGAGGAGCGCGACCGTGCTCGACTGCCGGCCGCTCGTCTCGTTGAAGGCGTCGTAGCGGAGGACCGCGGTCTTGCTGACGGTCGCGTCGAGGCGATCCTCGGCGGCAGCGATCCGGGCGGCGCTCCGTGCCGTCTCGGCGTGGAGCGTGTCCTCCATGCCGGCGACCACCCGTGCCAGGCCGGCGGCGTGCTCGACGAGGTCGGCGCGGCCGTCGCCGAGGACGGTCTTCTGGTCGGCGCGCAGGCGCCGGACCCGGACCATCAGGATCAGGCAGAGCAGCAGGGCGATCACGGCGGCGCCCGCGGCGGCGAGCGCGACGATTCCCACGGTCGAGTCGAGGTTCCGCACGGCCTACAGGTTAGGTACCGGCGGGACGAGCGGTCAGAAGGTGACCGTGTAGCTCGCCGCGTTGTTGTCGGCGACCTGCTCGCAGCCGACGGTCGCGACCTCGACGTCGATCGTCGCGCTCTCGCCGGCCTTCGGCTCGGGCTGCAGCGGGATCTTCACCGTCTGCGTCTCGCCGGCGGCGATCTCGTCGATCGTCCCGGACTCGTTGATGCCGTTGTCGGCGGTGACGTCGACGTTGATGTCGCTCTCATCGGCGGTGCCCTGGTTCTGGACGGCGACCTCGATCTCGTTGTCGCCGCTGACGGCGGTCGCGGTGCCGCCGTTGACGAGCGCCGTGCCGCTCGGCTGCAGCAGCGTGCTGCCGTCGACCAGGCCGAGGCCGTGAGTCTCACCGTCGTTCTTGCAGGCGGTGTCGCTGACCGTGCTGCTGGAGCCGGTCGAGACGCCGCCGAGCGCATCGGCGGTGACCGCAGGGTCGAGGTAGTTGGGGTCGTCGGGAAGGAACTGGCTGTCGGGGACACCCTCGTCGACGGTGACCTCGTTGTCGACCAGCGCCTGTTCGATCTGGTCCTGGGCTCGCGCGTAGAGGATGTCGCTCGCCGACAGCACCTTCATCTGCGTGTAGATCGCCTTGCCGGCCTTGTCGGCCTCTTCGCCGCCGGCGCTGAGGCCGGAGAGCTGGGCGGCGATGCCCTCGAGCGCGTCGTGGCGGAGCTCGAAGGAGAGGACGACCTGCTCCTGAGCGCCCTTGATGTCGTCGGGAGCGTCGAGGCCCTCGGCCCGGTCGAGCAGCGCCTGCGAGGTTCCCTTGTCGCCGTTGACCTCGCCCTCGAAGCCGATGTCTCCGGTCGAGCCCGCGTCCTTGCCCTCGAGGCGGTTGAAGAAGTTGGTGCTGAGCTGCTCGTTCTCGGCGGTGATCGAGCTCAGGTCGCTCACGTAGTTCTGGTAGCTGCGGTCCTTGCGGGCGTCGAGGCAGCCGCGGAAGGCGATGACGATCAGGACCAGGATGACGATCGCGCCGAGCAGCAGGCCGGCCTGACGGGCGCGGGCCTGGCCCTTGGTGGCCGGTGGGCCGCCGTGGGGGTGGCCGCCGCCCGGGCCCGCGGGCGCCGCGGCACGCCCGGATCTCGCCGGCTCGCGCGGTTCGCCGCGCGGGGGCGGCTCGTCGTGTGGGTCGTCCTCGTCGAAGAAGTCCACGGGTTACGGGCCTTTCGCCACCTTCAGTATTACCCCTGCCTCGGGCGGGACGGCGCGCGGTGGCGATCCGGGCGCATCGGTGCAGCCACGATCGTCGCAGGAGCGGGGCGCAGGAGGCCCTCCGACGGCGGCGAAACGGACGCCGTGGTCGAAGGCGAGCGCGTTCTGGGCAGATTCACGATCGGCGAGAAGATCGGCGGCGGCGGCCATGGCGTCGTCCACCGGGCCTGGGACGAGCGCCTCTGCCGTTGGGTCGCGGTCAAGGCGATCGAGGGCGCGGCCGCCGACCGGGTCATTCGCGAGGCCCATGCCGCGGCACGCCTCAACCACCCCGGCATCGTCACCCTCTACGAGCTCGGCAGCCACCAGGGCACCGCCTACCTCGTCAGCGAGCTCGTCGAGGGCCCGAACCTGCGTGAGCTCGCCGCGGCCGGGGCGCTCAGCGACCGCGACCTCGCCGACATCGGCGCCGAGCTCTGCGTCGCGCTCGAGCACGCGCACGACGCCGGCGTCGTCCACCGCGACATCAAGCCCGACAACGTCCTCGTCCGCCCGGTCCGCTCGCGCAGCGTCAAGGGCCGGCTGGCTCAGCGTGCGCTGCTCGCCGACTTCGGGATCGCCTCGCTCGACGACGCACCGACGCTGACCGCCACCGGCCAGGTCGTCGGGACCCTCGCCTACATGTCGCCGGAGCAGGCGACCGGCGCCGGCGCCGGCCCGGAATCGGACGTCTACTCCCTCGGCCTCTCCCTCTACGAGCTCTGGGCCGGGTTCAACCCGGTCGCGAAGCTGAGCCCCGCCGCCACCGCGAGGGCGATCGGCGAGCCGGTCGAGAGCCTCGCCGAGGCGCGGCCGGAGCTGCCGCCGGCGCTCTGCGCCGCGATCGACGCCTGCCTCGAGGCCGACCCCGACGACCGCCCCCACCTCGCCGACCTCCGCGAGGCGCTGGTCGAGGTCCGGGGCGCCCTTCATCCCGATCGGGCGGTGCCGATCCCGGCCGAGGCGCTCGGCGTCGCGACCCTTCCGCCCGGCGTGCCCGCACGGCCGCTGGCGATCCTGCTCGCGGCCGGGGCCGTCGCCCTGCTCGGCTCCCTCGCCGGGCTGCCGGGGCTGGCGATCGTGGCCGCGGCCCTGCTCGCCCCGGCCGCGCTCGTGCTGACCCGGGTCCGCGATTGGTTCCTGCCCGCGATGGCACCGGTCCTCGGGCTGATCGGAGCGGCCCCTGCCTTCCTCGCCGTCGCCGCCCGGCGCGAGCGGACCGCCGAGCGCGCCGCCATGGCCGGGCTCGCCTGGGCCTGGACCGGGATCGCCGGCGGCGTCGGTGGTCGCGCCCTCGGCGTCCCGCTCGGGACCGGCGACGCCGGCGGCTGGGCCGGCTCGGGCCCGGCCGCGATCGACGGGCTGATCTCGCCGCTCCTCGACCCGACCGCGATCGCGATCGGGCTGACCTGGGTCGGCGGCGCCGTCCTCCTCGGCCTGCTGCTCGACGTCGCCTCCCCCGCCGGCGCGGCGGTCGGAGGGCTGATCTGGGCGGGCGCGATCGCCGCGCTGCTCGGAGCGGCCGGCGACGGGGCGGCCCCGACCTTCATGCTCGCGCCGGCGCTGCTCGGCGGCGTCGCTTGGGCGATCTGGGATCGCGCCGGCCGGCCGGACCTGCGCCCGAGCGCGCAGCGCCCCGCCCGGCAGCGACCCCCGCGGGAAGAGAGCTTCGCGAGTGCCGTGCCCCGAAGGCAGTCGCATCCCGAGGGCCGGATCGTGCGCAACCCGCGCAATCCCGCCGTCGGCCCGCCCGCCGACGGGCGCATCCGCGCACAGCGCACGGCGAGAAGACACGTGCGCGCCGCCCTCCACGGGGCGGGTTCGCAGGCCGGGTTGCCGTAGCATTCAGGCCTCGATTCGGGCTCCGGCGGGTGCGGCCGGAGCCGGCGAACGGATAGTGCCATGAGCGTTCTACGCAATCTCGAAGCGAGGATCGAGGGCCTCGTCGAAGGCGTCTTCAGCCGTGCCTTCAGCTCGCAGGTCCAGCCTGTCGAGATCGCTCGCAAGCTCGCGAAGGAGATGGACTCCCACAAGACCGCCTCCGTCTCGCAGACCTACGCGCCGAACAGCTACACGGTCTGGCTCTCGCCCGACGACCACGAACGGCTCGAGGGCTACACCCGCTCGCTCTCCCAGGAGCTCTCCGCCTACCTGCTCGAGCACGCCCGCCGCCAGGACTACGCGCTGCTGACCCGCCCGGAGGTCAAGATCGAGGTCGACGAGCGGCTGCGGCTCGGCGAGTTCGGGATCCAGCCGCGACTGGTCAAGCCGCCGGTCCGCAAGGGGGACACCGGCGAGCAGGGCCAGCACGGCCACACGATGGTCTACTCGCCCCCGGCGAAGCAGAAGGAGCCGCGCGGCTCGCGTCGCCCGGCGGCCCCGCTGACCCAGACGAAGGCGATCGTCTCATTCCACGACCGCCGCTACGTCCTCGACGGGCCGACCGCGGTCATCGGCCGTTCCCGCGAGAGCGACTGCGTGATCGACGACCAGAACGTCTCGCGACGGCACGCGGAGCTGCGGCGCAACAGCTCCGGCGACTGGCAGATCGTCGACCTCGGCTCGACCAACGGGGTCAAGGTCAACGGCCGCCGCATCGACACCTCGCGCCTCGCGCCCGGCGACGAGGTCTCCCTCGGCACCGTCTCGTTCATCTTCGACATCGAGCAGTGAGCCTGAGCGGTGGACGCTGATCCGGCGGCGGTTGCGCTCAAGTTCGCCTTCCTCGGCGTCCTCTACCTGTTCCTGCTCGTGATCGCCCGCAGCGCGCTCAAGGACCTGCGCGGCAGCCGCGCGGTCGCCGGCGGCGAGGAGGGGACCGGGATGCACGCGGTCGCCGGCGGCAGGGTCGCCGCGACCGACGCGACGCTCGTCGCCGTCCAGGGCGGCGGACTCACCCCCGGCGAGCGCATCGACCTCTTCGGCGGTGTAACGATCGGCCGCTCCGACGAGGCCGACGTCCGGATCACCGACCGCTTCGCCTCCGGCATCCACTGCCGGGTCCACACCCGGGGCAACGTCTATTACGTCGAGGACATGGACTCGACCAACGGCACCTACCTGAACGGGGGCGAGCTGCGCGGCGAGGCGCCTCTCTCCGACATGGACGAGATCCAGATCGGCGACACCATCCTTCGGTTCGAGCTCGTCCTCGACGACGAGGGGATCGGCTGATGCTGCAGATCGCCGAGGTAGTCCAGCTCACCGACACCGGTCGCCAGCGCGAGGCCAACGAGGACTCGTACTTCTCGCGGGCCCCGCTGTTCGCGGTCGCCGACGGGATGGGCGGTGCGCAGGCAGGCGAGGTCGCGTCGCGGATGGCTGTCGAGGCGTTCGAGCGCGTCGACGAGGGCGCCGCCGCGCCCGAGGAGCTGCTGCGCCAGACCGCCCAGGACGCGAACCGCGAGATCTTCGAGCTCGCCCAGGGCGACGCGTCCCGCTCCGGCATGGGGACGACGCTGACGGCGGCGCTCCTGCACGGCGACGAGATCAGCTTCGGCCACGTCGGCGACAGCCGCGCCTACGTCTTTCGCGAGGGCAAGCTCAAGCAGATCACCAACGACCACTCCCTCGTCGAGGAGCTGCGCCGCCAGGGCAAGCTGACCCGCGATCAGGCCGCCGAGCACCCGCAGCGCTCGGTGATCACCCGCGCGCTCGGCCCCGAGCCGAACGTCGAGGTCGACACGATGACCTTCAGCGCCCGTCCCGGCGACGTCTTCCTGCTCTGCTCCGACGGGCTGACGACGATGCTCGACGACGAGGACGTCGCCGCCGTCCTCGCCCGCGAGGACAACCTGACCATGGCGGCGCGGCGGCTGATCCGAGCGGCGAACGACCGCGGCGGCCGCGACAACATCACCGTCGTCCTGTTCCGGCTCGAGACCGCCGACGCGGGCGCTCTCGCCGAGGGCGAGACGCTCGTCGGCCCGAGCGCCGCCGCCGCGGGCCTCAGTGCCGAGGCCGTGCGCGCCGGCGCCGCATCGACCGGCGGCGCCGCGGCCCCCCGCCAGGCCCCGCCGGCTCCTCCGCGCCGCGCGCCGCGCCGGCCCGGGGCCGTCTCGCCGCCGCCGAAGCGGAGGTGGCCGCGACGGATCGCCAAGGGCGTCGCCGCGCTGGTCGTGATCGCCGCGGTCGCGTTCGCCGCCGTGTTCGGCGCCCGCCAGGTCTGGTTCGTCGGCACCGACAGCTCCGAGCAGCTCGCCCTCTTCCGCGGCCTGCCCTACGACCTGCCGTTCGGAATCGAGCTCTACTCCGAGCAGGCCGCGACCGACACGACGCTCGAGTCGCTGCCGGAGGCCCGCCGCGAGGTCGCGACCAACCACGAGTTCCGCTCCGAGGACGACGCCCGCTCGCTGCTCGAGGACCTCGAGAACGCCGCCGCGACGACGACCGGAGGCACTGGAGGCACCGGGGGCACCGGGGGCGGCACGGGTGGCAGCGGCGGCGGTCAGAGCGGCGGGACCCAGGGCGCCGCCGGCGACGGCGGCGCGAATCAGGCGAACGGCGGCGGGGGCACGTCCGGAGGAGGGGGCGGCCAGCCCGGCGGAGGCCAGGGTTGAGCGCTCGCAATCGCGAGCTGCTCGGGCTGATCCCGGTCGCCGGTCTGCTGATCGCCGGCTTCGCGGCCGTCTTCAGCGTCCGCAGCGCCCAGCTCGACAACACGAGCCTGATCTTCGGCGCCTACTTCTTCGCGATCTGCCTGGCCGCGCACATCTTCCTGCGCTTCCGGCTGCCGAACGCCGACCCCTACCTGTTCCCGCTCGTCGCCCTGCTCGCCGCGATCGGGCTGGTGATGCTCTACCGGATCAACTCGGATCTCGCACGCGACCAGGCCAACTGGTTCGTCGTCGGCCTCATCCTCTTCATGCTGACGATCACCTTCCTCAAGGACTACCACGTGCTCGAGCGCTACCGGTACCTGATCGTGGTCGCCGGTTTGGTGCTGCTCCTGCTGCCGCGGATGCCGGTGATCGGCTCGCAGGTCAACGGCGCCTACCTCGGGATCAAGCTCGGCCCCCTCGCCTTCCAGCCGGCCGAGTTCGGCAAGCTCGCGATCGTCGTCTTCCTGGCGAGCTACCTGCGCGAGCACCGTGAGGTCCTCGTCGTCGGCGCCAAACGGTTCGCCGGGATCACGTTCCCGCCGCTGAAGCACCTCGGGCCGATGCTCGTGGTCTGGGGCGCGGCGATGGTGATGCTCGTCTTCATCCGCGACCTCGGCAGCTCGCTGATGTTCTTCGGGGCCTTCCTGGCGCTGATCTACACGGCGACCAACCGGATCTCGTTCGTGATCATCGGGCTCGCGATGTTCCTCGTCGGCGCCTGGTTCTTCGCCACCACCGTCGGCCACGTCGGCGACCGGATCGACACCTGGCTCGATCCCTACGCGGACGCCAACGGAACCGGGTACCAGGTGCTGCAGTCCATGTTCGCCCAGGCCGACGGCGGCCTCTTCGGCAAGGGGATCGGCGAGTCGTTGCTGTGGGCGCCGGGGGCGAAGGAGACGGTCGAGAACACGCTGATCCCGCAGGTGCAGACGGACTTCATCTACGCGCTGATCGTCAACGAGCTCGGCCTCTTCGGCGGTTGCGGCGTGATCACGATCTACGCCCTGATCGCCGCCCGCGGATTCAAGATCGCCTCACTCGCCCGTGACGGCTTCTCGAAGCTGCTCGCCGCCGGCCTGACCGCGGTCTTCGCGTTACAGGCGTTCGTGATCATCGGCGGCGTGATCAGGGTGATCCCGCTGACCGGCGTCACCCTGCCGCTGATCAGCTACGGCGGCAGCTCGGTGCTCGCGAACATGGTCCTCGTCGCACTGCTGCTGCTGATCTCCGACCGGGCCCGCCGCCCGGAGCCGGGGGAGCCGCTGTGAACGTCCCGATCCGCCGCCTGCTCGCGGTCGTCCTGCTCCTGTTCGCGCTGCTCGTGGCCTTCACGAGCAACTGGTCGGTGTTCGACGCCGAGGAGCTCGAGGCCAAGACCGAGAACAAGCGGCCGCTGTTCGAGGCGCAGCAGATCAAGCGCGGGAAGATCACGACCGCCGACGGCCAGGTGATCGCGAACTCGAAGAAGACCGGCGAGAACGAGAGCTTCCAGTACGTCCGCCGCTACCCGATGGGCTCGCTCTTCGGCAACCCGATCGGCTACAGCTTCATCACCCAGGGCACGAGCGGCTTCGAGCGCTCCGAGAACGCGACGCTGACCGGCGAGGAGAACGAGTTCGTCTCGATCATCGACCAGATCCGCGGGCAGCAGCGCCAGGGCTCCGACATCGTCACCACCCTCGACGCCTCCGCCCAGCAGCTTGCGACCGATCAACTCGAGGCGACCGGCCGCCCCGGCGCGGTCGTCGCGATCGAGCCCTCGACCGGCGCCGTCAGGGTGATGGCGAGCACCCCCGGCTACGACCCGAACACCGTCCCCGACGACCAGGACCAGCTCAACACCGCCGATCCCTCGGTGCTGACCAACCGCGCCATCCAGGACGCCTACCCGCCGGGCTCGACGTTCAAGGTCGTCACGGCCGCCGCCGCGCTCGACTCGGGCGCCGCCACCCCCGACACGATCCTCAGCGGCGCCTCGCCGCAGGAGTTCAGCGGGGTGGACCTCGCGAACGCCGGCGGCGAGCAGTTCGGCGACATCGACATGCGCACCGCCCTGACCGAGTCGGTCAACACCTACTTCGCCCAGCTCGGCGAGGACGTGGGCGCCGAGACGCTGCTCGACTACATGGACCGCTTCGGCTTCGGCAGCGACCCCGAGGTCCAGCTCCCCGACGACCAGAAGACGCCGAGCGGGATCTTCGTCCCGACCGACAAGGGCACCTACAAGCAGGTCGACTCCGACTTCGACCTCGCCCGCGTCGCGATCGGGCAGGGCGGCGAGGAGGGCCAGGTCCTCGCCACCGTGACGCAGATGGCCGAGGTCGCGGCGACGGTCGCCAACGACGGCAAGCTGATGAAGCCGACCTTCGTCCAGCAGGTCGTCGACCCCGACGGGCGCGTCACCGACGAGCTCGACCCCGAGGTGCAGAGCGACGTGATCAGCGAGGACACGGCGTCGGAGCTGACCGACATGATGACCAGCGTGGTCGAAGAAGGAACCGCTGAAGATCTGAACGGAGCCGTCGACGGCGGGTTCGCGGGCAAGACGGGTACGGCCGAGATCAATATCGAGGAAGATCTCGCCCGCCCCTGGTTCATCGCGTTCGCTCCGGTCGACGATCCGCAGATCGCGATCGCGGTGACCACCGACCCCTGCACCGGCTGCTTCGGCGGCACGAATGCCGGCCCGATCGCCACCGCCGTCATGAACGAACTGCTGAACAACGGATGAAGCTCGAACCCGGAATCACCATCGACGGCCGCTACCGGCTGGAGAGTCGCCTCGGCTCCGGCGGCATGGCCGACGTCTGGCGCGCCCGCGACACCGAGCTCGGCCGCGACGTGGCGCTCAAGCTCCTGCACGAGAACTTCGCCCGCGACACCGAGTTCGTCGAGCGGTTCCGCCGCGAGGCGTCCTCGGCGGCGGGGCTGCAGCACCAGAACGTCGTCAGCGTCTTCGACCGCGGCTCCTACGAGGACAGCTATTACATCTCGATGGAGCTGGTCGAGGGTTCCTCGCTGCGCGAGCTGATCGACCAGGGTCTCGAGATCGAGGAGGCCGTCGAGGTCACGCGCCAGATGCTCGCCGCCGCCGCGTTCGCGCACGAGCACGGGATCGTCCACCGCGACCTGAAGCCGATGAACGTCCTGATCGACCGCGACGGGCGGATCCGGGTCACCGACTTCGGCATCGCCCGCGCCGGCGGCTCCGAGATCACCCGGACCGGCTCGGTGATGGGCACCGCCCAGTACCTCAGTCCCGAGCAGGCGCAGGGGATGGAGGTCACGCCGACCACCGACATCTACTCGATCGGGATCATCCTCTTCGAGATGCTCTGCGGGCGCGTCCCGTTCGACGGCGACAACGCCGTCGCGATCGCCATGAAGCAGGTCGGTGAGGAGCCGCCGGTTCCGAGCTCGATCAACCCGAAGGTGAGCCCGGCGCTCGACGCGATCGTGCTCAAGGCGCTGGCGAAGGACCCGGCCCAGCGGTTCCAGTCGGCCGCGGAGATGGCGGCGGCGCTGGAGGCCGCCGAGGGCAGCCCCGACCAGCCGGTCGTCCTCGCGCCGGTCCCCGAGGACCGCTCGCGTCGGCGCTGGATCATCGCCGCGATCATCGTGCTGCTGCTCGCCGGGGGCGCCCTCGCCTACTTCCTGACCCGCCCCGACATGGTCACGGTGCCCGATGTCACCGGCGAGCAGGAGGAGGCGGCGACGATCGAGCTGCAGTCCGCCGAGTTCGAGGTGACGACGGAGCGCATCGTCAACGACATACCCGAGGGGGAGGTCATCGAGCAGGATCCGCCCGGAGGTGACGAGGTCGAGAAGGGCTCGACGGTGCAGATAACCGTGAGCCTCGGCCCGGCGAACGTGATCGTGCCCAAGGTCGCCGGGAAGCCGGTGCCCGAGGCGAAGAAGCTGCTCCGCAAGAACGGCTTCGAGGTCGAGATCGAACAGCGGGCATCCGACTCCGTTCCGGACGGCAAGGTCATCGGGTCGAACCCGTCGCAGGGAACGAGCGTGGCCCCCGGTTCGACCGTGAAGCTGATCGTCTCGACCGGCGTCAAGACCGTCGTCGTCCCGAACGTGCTCGGGCTCGATCGCGTCACCGCCACATCCCAGCTCCGCAAGGCGGGCTTCGTCGTCAACGCGAACCCGCGCGACTCCGACGAGCCCGAGGACCAGGTGCTCGAGCAGGACCCGGCCGCGGGCGAGGAGGTCGAGGAGGGCAGTGAGGTCACGATCACCTACTCGAGCGGCGTCGGCACGATCACGCTCTCCGACTACGTCGGCCAGAAGCTGACCTACGCGCAGCGCAAGCTGTCGGCCGCCGGCCTGTCGGTCTCCGTCGTCAAGCAGGACACCGAGGACTCCTCCGAGGACGGGATCGTGCTCAGCCAGGCGCCCAGCAGCGGCACGAACCTCAGCCCGGGCGACCGGGTGACCCTGACGGTCGGCGAGTACACGGAGCCGCCGCCCGACACCGGCGGAACCACCGGCGACGGCACGACGACTGGGGGCGAGGCTCCTTGAGGGTCGCGGTGATCCGCGGCGGGCGCTCGAGCGAGCACGAGGTCTCGCTGCGCTCCGGCGCCGCGGTCGCCGAGGGCCTGAGCGCCGCCGGTTACGAGACGACCGACGTCGTCATCGAGCCCGACGGCCGCTGGCTCAGCGGGGGGGAGGAGATCGATCTCCGGCCCGCCGCGGGCCTGCTCGGGTGCGACGTCGCCTTCCCCGTCCTCCACGGCCCCTTCGGCGAGGACGGGACGGTCCAGGGACTTCTGGAGTGCCTCGACGTCCCCTACGTCGGCCCCGGCGTCCTCGCCGCCGCGGTGACGATCGACAAGCTGATCTTCAAGCGCCTGATGGCCGAGCGCGGCATCGCCCAGGTGGGCTTCTGCCAGGCCGGCGAGGAGGGCTGGCGCGAGCGGGTCCACGAGCTCGGGATGCCGGTCTGGGTGAAGCCGTCGCGGCTCGGCTCCAGCGTCGGGATCCTCAAGGTCGCCGAGCCCGGCGGCCTCGAGGCGGCCGTCGAGACCGCGCTCGAGCACGACCCGCGCGTGATCGTCGAGGCCCACTGCGAAGGCCTCGAGGTCGAGTGCTCGGTGATCGGCAACGAGGTGCCGGAGACCTCGCTGCCGGGCCAGCTCGTGATCAAGGCCGACTGGTACCACTACGCCGCCAAGTACGAGCCCGGCGGGATGGAGCTCGTCGTCCCCGCCCCGATCGGCGACGAGGCGATCGCCCGGGTCCGCGAGCTCGCCGCCGACGTCTACCGCTCCTGCGGTTGCACCGGCCTCGCCCGCTGCGACTTCTTCGTGATGGACGACGGCGAGGTCCTCGTCAACGAGCTCAACACGATCCCGGGCTTCACCGAGACGAGCGTCTTCTCGAAGCTGTTCGAGGCCTCGGGCGTCGCCTACCCGGCGCTCTGCGAGCGGCTGGTGGAGCTGGCGCTGGAGCGTTACGCGGCGGAGCGTTCGTACCGGTTCTAGTGCCGAGACGCCGGCCGGGGGCCGCGGCACCCGATCCGGACCTATTGCAGCTGGGAAGCTTGATGTGCGCGGTCCGGATCGGGCACCCCGGCCCCCGGCCTCTCCGCACCGCCGCCACGCGAGCAGGCCGAATTGGGTGCGATTACTCGGCCCGGGACCGAGGAATTGCACCCGCTCTCAGCAGATCCGGCGTCCGCGGCGCTCGCCGGCCGGCGCGGGAGGCCCGGGGGAGGGGAGCGCCGGAGGGACCGCGCTCATCAAGAATCCCAGCTGCAATAGGTCCCGCCGGTGATCCCCTCCCCCGGGCCGTGGGGACGGGATCAGCCCAGCAGCCGGACGTCGAAGATCTCCGCCGGCTCGCCCGCCTCGACGCTGGTGATCCAGATCAGGAAGAACCGGTTCGGCTCGCTCGTGTCGAGGTCGACCACCTGCTTCGACTCGGCCGTCAGCTCGCTCGTCAGCGGATCGCCCCAGCCCGCGATGTCGGTCGGCGGGGACTTCAGGTTCGAGCCGTAGACCTCGAAGGTCCAGCCGCCGCCACCGGTCTCCAGCCCCATCTGGCTCGGCGTGACGGAGGTCCCCGCGTCGACGTAGAGGCCGACGCCGTCCTTGGCGGCGCCCTCCAGGCCCGCCGTGTAGTTCTCGGTGCTCCAGCCGGTCGAGGGGATGCCGTCGAAGGCCAGGCCCGTCTCCTCGGAGTGCTCCTCGTCGTCGCCGCCGGAACTGGTGGGATCGAAGTCCGTCGCCGACTGGATCTCGATCACGTCGCTCGTCGTGCTGTCGGGCGGAGGCTCCTTCGACGGACCCTCGTTCCCGCTGAAGGCGGCGATCGCGATCGCGGTCGCCGCCGCGGCGACGAGCAGCAGGACCCCGGCCCAGGAGATCCGCCGCCGGGTCAGGACCCGGCGGCGCTTCTCGGGCACCGAGTCGAGGACTGAGGTCGCCTCGCCCGTCGCGCCGCCGGCGCGGGCGACCTCGACCTCGAGCGCGTGCTCGAGGTCGCCGAGGAACTCGTTCATGTCGCGGTAACGGTCCTTGGGCTCCTTGGCCGTCGCCCGCTCGACCGCCGCCGCGAGGACCGCCGAGGCGTCGGGGCGCCGCCGCTGGACGTTCGGCACCATCTCGTTGACGTGCTTCATCGCGACGCCGACCTGGGTCTCCGCCTTGAACGGGACCTCGCCGGTCAGCATCTCGTAGAGCAGGATCCCGAGCGAATAGACGTCGGTCCGCGCGTCGATCTCCTTCCCCATCGCCTGCTCGGGGGAGACGTAGTCGGTGGTGCCGAGGACGCGGCCGGTCGCGGTCAGCCCGTGGGCCTCGAGCGACAGCGCGATCCCGAAGTCGGTGATCTTCGCCCGCCCCTCGGGATCGATCAGGACGTTCTGCGGCTTGACGTCGCGGTGGACGAGGCGCGCCTGGTGGGCGGCCTGGAGCCCGCGGCCGATCTCGATGGCGTAGGCGGTCGCCTCGTCGAGCGGCAGCCGGCCCTCGCTCGAGATCCGCTGCTTCAGCGTCTGGCCGGGGACGTACTCGAAGACGATGAACGGCCGGCCGCCCTCCTCGCCGGCGTCGATCACCCCGACGAGGTTGGGGTGCGAGAGTTGGGCGACGGCCCGCGCCTCGCGACGGAAGCGCTCGAGCTGATCCTCGTCGTCGGAGATCTCGCCGTGCAGCACCTTGATCGCGACGTGCCGCCCGAGCGTCTCGTCGACCGCCAGGTACACGGTCGACATCCCGCCGCTGCCGAGCTTCGATTCCAGGCGGTAGCGCCCGGAGAGCATCGATCCGATCATCGTGCTGTTCAAGGGGCGGTCGCCGAAACGAGGGCGGGGGAGACCATGACCCGGGTATTTTGGCCCAATGCCCCGCTCGCGGCGCGAAAAGCGGGACCGGCGACACGAACGATTGCGTAATGGGCACGATCGACACCACCGAAGCAGCCCCGAATGGCCGTTGAGGTCAGGGTCGTAACCGACCCCGCCTGCGCCTGGTCGTGGGCATCGGAGCCGAAGCTGCGGCGGCTGGAGTGGGAGTTCGGCGACCGGCTCGACTGGCGCTGGGTGATGGGCGGGATGGTCCGCGAGGTCGGTCCGATGCAGCGCGCCCGCTACGGCCGGGTGTGGCCGAACGTGGCGGTCGAGTCGGGGATGCCCTTCGACCCGCGGCTCTGGTCGCAGGGCGGAATCGAATCCAGCTACCCGCCGTGCCAGGCCGTGATCGCCGCCGGCGAGCAGGGCAAGCCGGCCGCTGAGCTGCTGTTGCGGCGGATCCGCGAGGGCCTGATGTTCGGTCGCCGCCGGCTCGACCGCGTCTCCGAGCTGCTCGCACTCGCCGGCGAGCTGGAGGCGGAGGGAATCGATCCGGCGCGGTTCGAGATCGACTTCCGCTCGGACGCGATCCTCGAGCGCCTCGCCGACCAGCTCGAGGAGGCGCGGCGGATCCCGTCGCAGGCGGTCGCCGAGAACGCGACCGGTTGTACCGGCCCGATCGAGCGGGTGACGTTCCCATCGCTGACGTTCGTCGGCGCCGACGGGACCCGCCGCGGCGTCTACGGCTGGCAGCCCTACGAGCTCTACGCGGAGGCCGCGACGGCCTCGGGCGCCGGCGATCCGGGGGGGCCGGCGCCGGACGCGCTGGCCGTCCTCGACCGCTTCGGGTCCTCCGCGACGCGGGAGGTGGAGGAGGTCACCGGGCACTCCCGCGCGGAGACGGAGGCCGAGCTGTGGCGGCTCGCCTGCGAGGGGACGGTCGAACCGACGACGGTCATGACTGGAAACCTGTGGAAGCGGGTATAGGCAGGGCTTGTGGGGACCTGACGACTCCGAACACCGTTCGGTTGCCGCTCAGCCCCTGGTGACGACGCCGGCGTGGCCGGTCACGATGCCGACCCGGCGCGCGTCCGGATAGTGGGCGCGGAGCAGGTCCAGCGCACCATCGAGGTCGGCCTCGGGCACGATCGCGCAGAACCCGCAGCCCATGTTGAAGACCTCGTGCATCTCCTCGTCGTCGATCCCGCCGTGTTCGGCGATCAGGTCGAAGACGGGTTGCGGCGGCAGCGGATCGTCGATCGCGTAGCCGACCCCGTCGCCGAGCCGGAGCAGGTTGTTGAGCCCGTCGCCGGTGATGTGGGCGAGCCCGCGCACGTTGACGTCGGAGGCGAGCAGCTCGAGGACCGGCCGGACGTAGATCTCGGTCGGCTCGAGCAGGACCTCGCCGAGCGGGCGGCCGAGGCGGCCGTCGTCGAGCGGGACGTCCGCGAGGACCCGGCGTGCCAGCGTGTAGCCGTTGGAGTGGAGGCCGGAGGAGGGCAGGCCGATCACCGCGTCGCCCGGGGCGATCGCGGCGCCGGTGACGATGCCGTCGAGCGGGACGACCCCGATCGCGCTGCCGGCGAGCTCGAGGCCTTTGACCACGTCGCCGACCTGGGCGATCTCGCCGCCGGGGATCTCGATCCCGGCCAGCTCGGCGCCGCGGCGGAGCCCCTCGCCGATCGCGCCGCACTGCTCGGGGTCGGCGGTCCGGCAGAGGATGAAGTCGACCAGGGCGATCGGCTCGGCGCCGACGCAGACGAGGTCGTTGACGTTCATCGCGATGCAGTCGATGCCGATCGTCTCGAAGCGGCCGAGCTGCTCGGCGACGACCATCTTCGTCCCGACCCCGTCGGTCCCGAAGGCGATGCCGGTCGTCTCGTCGAGGCGGAGGACGCTGGCGTAGTGGCCGGGGAGCGGGACGACCCGCGACGGCTTGCCGGTCTCGATCCGCGAGAGGTGCGCGACGAGCGCGGCGACCGAGGCGTCGGCCCCGCTCTGGCTGACCCCCGCCTGGGTGTATGCGTCCTGGCTCATCGGCGCGGCTGATTCAACCGCACCCGCCGGTCAGCCGCGGTCGCGCGTCTTCCAGAGGATCAGCCCGGCGAGGCCGGTCCGGTAGGCCGCGTAGGGGAGCAGGCTCCGGTCGCGCTCGATCAGCCGGATCAGTCCCTGCGACGCGAGCGTCGAGACGAAGGCCGCGCCGACGCCCACCGTCGCGGCGCGGGCGAGGTCGGGATCGACGTTGCCGCGGCGGCGCAGCTTCACCGCCTTGCGCACCGCCGCGGCGGTGATCACCGGCAGGGCGACGGTCCGCGAAAGCAGGTTCGCCTGCGCGCGCCGGAAGCCGCGGGCCCGGGCGGCCGCGAGCGTCGACCCGTTGCGGGAGACGCCCGGAACGAGGGCCGCCGCCTGTGCGCAGCCGATCGCGAGGCCGTCGGCCGGCGTCGCCTCGACGGCGTTCCGTTCCTGCGGGCAGCGGTCGGTGAGCGCCATCGCGCCCGATCCTGCGATCAGGCCGAAGGCGGTCGAACGCGGTCCTCCGAGGTGGCGGTCGATCTGCTCCTCGAGCGCCAGCCCGACCGCCACCGCGGGAAGGAAGGAGAGGGCGATGACGGCGACGCGGCGGCCATCGAGCCGGCGGAGCTCGTCGGCGATCAACCGGCGCTGGCCGATCAGCAACGCCAGCGCGGCGCCGCCGTGGACGGCGACCTCGAAAGCCTTGCGGTCCTCGGGGCTGACCTCGTCGAGGTCCCAGCCGAGCAGCCAGGGCACGATCCGCAGGTGGGCCGAGCTCGATACGGGGAGGAGCTCCGTCGGCCCCTGGACGGCGCCGAGGCAGGCCGCCCGGGCTGTGGTCAGACCGCCGCCCGCGCCCACCGGCTCAGGCGCCTTCGCCGCCGGCGGGGGCCTCCCGGCGGCGGCGCAGGTACCGGATCAGGAGCCACGCCGCTGCGATCACGATCACGGCGGCGACCAGGTAGTCGACGTAGTGCAGCTTGTCCTTCCACTCGTCCCAGTTGTCGCCGGCCGAGCGCCCGATCAGCGTCAGCCCGAGCACCCAGGGGATGCAGCCGAGCGTGGTGAAGATCGTGAACCGCCAGAACGGCATCTCGGCGACGCCGGCGGGAAGCGAGATGAAGGTGCGGACGATCGGCAGCATCCGGCACCAGAACACCGTCGCCTCGCCGTGGTCGCGGAACCAGCGGTCGGCGGTCTCGAGGTGCTTGGGGTTGACGTGGAAGAGGCGGTTCTTCTCGAGCAGCTCCTCGCGCCCGTAGTAACCCACGCCCCAGGCGATCCAGGAGCCGAGGACGTTGCCGAGCACACCGGCGGCGACAGCGGCGAACAGGGTCATGTCGCCGTCGCTGACGGCGAAGCCCGCGAACAGCATCGTCGCCTCGCTCGGGATCGGCACGCAGGCGCTCTCGAACGTCATCAGGATGAAGATGCCGACGACTCCGATCGCATCGACCACGTCGACGGCGAAGTTGACGATCGGATCGGTGATGGAAGCGGTGAGAAGCGGGGGCGGCAACGGCGTCCAGCGGTGCGGTGAGGGGCTTGCGGAGCCCGCTTCCGATATGGCGCGAGCTCGGCGGGGACTCTACCCTTTGACCGATGAACCGCCTGCGTGCGCCGGTGCTCCGGCACCGGATCTTCCAGCTTGCGGCGGACGCGGTCCTCGCTGCCATCGCCTTCTATCTCGCGTTCGCGATCCGGTTCATCGACGAGCCGGGCGGGATCCCCGATCGCTACATGACGATGATCACGGGCTCGATCGTCTTCGTTGCTCTCGGCAAGACGGCGATCTTCGGGCTGATGGGGCTCCACCAGAAGTGGTGGCGCTACTTCAACCTCGGCGACATCTGGTCGGTGATGCGCGCCTGCGCGGTCGCCTCGGCGCTGCTGATCGCGATCTTCGTGATCGCCAAGCCGTTCTCGAGCCCGATGCCGCGCTCGGTGATGATCTTCGACTTCGTCTTCACCCTCGGGCTGCTCGTCGTCGCCCGCAGCATCGCCCGCTTCTACTTCGTCGAGCGCCGGATGCGCAGCCACAAGCGGCGCAAGCACGACGACGTCCTCGTCGTCGGCGCCGGCTCCGGCGGGCAGATGGTTGTCCGCGAGCTCCGGCTCAACCCCGAGCTCGGCAACCCGGTCGGCTTCGTCGACGACGATCCCCGCAAGCGTGGGATGCGCCTGTCGGGGCTCAAGGTTCTCGGCGGCACCGACGAGCTCGGCGCGATCCTCGAGCGCGAGAAGCCCGCCGAGGTGGTGATCGCGATCCCCTCGGCCCCCGGCGACGTCCGCGGCAAGGTCGTCTCCGCCTGCCGCGAGCGCGACATCAGGGTGCGGACCCTGCCGACCGTCTTCGAGCTGCTGCGCGGCGGCGTCCAGCTCACCCGCCAGCTCCGCGAGGTCCAGGTCGAGGACGTGCTCGGCCGCGACCCCGTCGTCATCGAGCTCGATCGCGTCGGCGCCTATCTCCGCGACAAGGTCGTGCTCGTCACCGGCGCCGGCGGCTCGATCGGCTCCGAGCTCTGCCGGCAGATCGCCCGCGTCGGGCCCCGCCGGCTCGTCCTCGTCGACCAGGCGGAGGACAACCTCTTCCAGATCGACCGCGAGCTCACCTCCGAGTGGCACTTCGGGCGCTGCGAGGCGGTCCTCGCCGACTGCAAGGACGGCGAGCGGATGCTCGAGGTCATGCAGCGGTTCAAGCCCGACGTCGTCTTTCACGCCGCCGCCTACAAGCACGTGCCGTTGGTCGAGGCGAACCCGTTCGAGGCGGTCCGCAACAACTCGATCGCCACCCGGGTCGTCGCCGAGACCGCCGCGGTCGCCGGTGCCGAGCGGTTCGTCCTGATCTCGACCGACAAGGCGGTCAACCCGCGGACGGTGATGGGCGCGTCGAAGGCGATGGCCGAGTCGATCGTCCGCAGCGCCGCCACCAGGCACCCGGACACCAGGTTCGTCTCGGTCCGCTTCGGAAACGTCCTCGGCTCCTCCGGCAGCGTCGTGCCGATCTTCCGCAGCCAGATCGAGCGCGGCGGCCCGGTCACGGTCACCCACCCGGAGATGACCCGCTACTTCATGACGATCCCGGAGGCGGTCCAGCTCGTGATCCGCGCCGCGGACCTCGGCGGCGACGGCGATGTCTTCGTCCTCGAGATGGGGGAGCCGGTGAAGATCGTCGACCTCGCCCGGAACATGATCCGGCTCGCCGGCTACGAACCGGACGCCGACATCGCGATCGAGTTCACCTCCCCGCGGCCCGGCGAGCAGCTCCACGAGCAGCTCCTCGGCGACGGCGAGCACTCCGAGCCGACAGCCGAGGCGCGGATCGTCAGGGCCGTCCGGGAGGTGCCGCTGGACCCCGTCCGAGTCGAGGAGACGCTGGAGCAGCTGCGCGATCTGATCGGCGGTGGAGACGAGACCGATCTGGCTCGCCGCGTCGTCGGCGTGATCAGCAACGGCTTGGCCCCCGGCGGCGGGTCTAAGATCACCCGCTGAGAATGGACCTGCTGAAGGAGATCGGTGCGATCCTCGGCTTCGTCGCCTTCGGCGGCTTCGCCGTGCTCGTCTTCATGACGTTCCAGCAGGCGCGCCATCTGCGCCGCCTGCGGGAGTGGGCCGGCCGCGCACCGGAGCGGGCGGCGGCCGAGGAGGAACGCGCTTCCGGGGGCGCGTCGGAGGCGACGATGCCCGCGATCCCGCCTCCCGGCCGCGACGATCGCGCCGCTCCGGCGGCCGCCGACGGCCCCGGCCGCTTCGCGCGGATGCGCGGCGAGGCCGCGTTCCGCTACGAGGAGCTCGACAAGCGCTCGCCGGTCAGCCCACTCGTCCTCGGCCTCGGGATCCTGGCCCTGATCGTCGCCGCGGTGATACTCACCGGCGGCTTCGGGCTGCTCTCCGGCGACGACGGCGGCGGCGCCGCCAAGTCGACCGCCTCGAAGCCGGCCGAGCCGGCACAGCCGGAGGTCGCGGTCCTGAACGGAACGGCGCCCGAGGGCGGGGTCGGGGTGCCGGGCACCGCCAAGGCCGCCAGCGTCTTCGTCAAGGACGCGGGCTGGAAGGTCGGGGAGGTCGGCGATGCCGGCAGCTTCCCGACGAGCTCGGTGATGTTCGAGGACGGCTTCAAGTCCGACGCCGAGACGCTCGCGTCGGACCTCAGCGATCAGCTCGGCGAACTCGACGTGGTCCTGATCACGCCGGAGGTCGCCGACGTCGCAGGCGGCGCGGACCTCGCGCTCGTCGTCGGCCAGGACGACCAGGGCATCGCCGGATGACCCCGCCGAGCGTCTTCCGATGCAAGCCGCACTGACCGTCACCGCAGCCACCGAGTCGCTCCTCGGCAAGGGGCTCCTGGTCCCGCTCGGGGGCATTGCGGCGCTCCTGGCGATGGCCGGCATGCTGCTGCTCCTCCCGATCTTCCTGAATCAGCGCCGCGAGATCGCGCGGCTGACCGGCTGGATGAACCGCGAGCCCGACGCCGGCACCCGCGAGTTCCGCGCGGTCGCCCCGCCCGTCACGTGGACCGGGTCCGCCGCCGCCGATCGCGTCACCTCCGAGCGTCCCGCGCTCGAGCGGATCGGTACGGCCGAGCAGCGGGCGATCGAGTTCCAGCAGCTCCCGTGGTGGAGGCGCGTGATCGAGCGCGGACCACGGCACCCGCTCGTGATCTCGATCTTCGTGATCCTCATCGCCGGTGCGATCTTCTACGCCGCCGCGCACTTCCTCCGGGCGGAGAGCAACGACAGCGCGCCGAACCGGATCGACCCGAGCTCGGTCAGCGTGGTCGTCCTCAACGCCTCCTCCTCATCCGGTCTCGCCGGCGAGGTCTCCGACCAGCTCGGCAACCGCGACTTCGACGTGATCGGCACCAGCGTCGCCAACGGCGGCAGCGGCAAGAGCATCGTCCGCTACTCGAAGGGCTCCGATCGTGAGGCGAAGCTCGTCGCCAAGATCCTCGGCATCAAGTCGATCAAGCCCTTCGACAGCGAGGCCGAGGCGGCGGCGAACAACCAGGCCGAGGTCGTCGCGTTCGTCGGCGACGACGTGACCGTCGGGGCCGACGGCGGCAAGGGCTGAGCGGGTGAGCAGCGAGCGGGCCGGGCGCGGGGCGCATCTCGGCGCCGTCCTCTTCGCCGCCCTGGTCCTCCTGACGATCGCGACGTTCGCGGTCGAGCGAGTGGCGCGCTCGTCGGACGACGTCGTCAACACGGTGGTGCTGTCGCAGTCCGAGAACCGCGACTCCGAAGTCACCTTCACGCTGGCGGAGCCGGACTCCGACGTGGACGTCCTGATCATCGACGGCAACGAGGGCAGCGACGGGGACGTCGTCGCGACGCTCGCCGAGGGGGAGGATCTGGCCGCCGGCGAGCACACCTACGGCTGGGATGGCCGCACGGACGACGGGATCCCGGCGCCCCCCGGGCTCTACGCCCTCGAGGTCGTCCTCGGCGAGCAGGACCGTGACGTCAAGCCACCGGGCCGGATCGAGATCTCGCCTCGCTCCGAGGACGGCTGATGGACGCGCCGCTGCTCTGGATCGCCACCGTGGTCTGCGCTCTGCTCGCCGCAGCGGGCGTCGTTCCCGCGTTCAATCGCCGCGTCCGGATCGGCGCGCTGACCGCGGCCGTCCTCCTGGCGCCGGCCCTCGTCCTCGCCGACAGCTGGGACAGCGACAGGATCGCCGACCTCCGCGACCGGCCGTCGCTCCTGCTCGCCGCGGTCGTTGCCGCCGTGATCGGGTTGTTCGTCCTCGGCTGGTTCTTCCGTCGCAAGCCGCTGTGGCTCGCACCGGCGCTGATCGCGGCGATGCCGTTCCGGGTCCCGATCGACCTCGGAGGCGGCGACGCCAACCTGCTGCTGCCGCTCTACGCGGTGATCGCCGGCGGGCTCGCCGCCACCGTCTGGGGCGCCTGGCGCGACCCGGCACCCGAGGACGAGGCGACCGACCGCGGTCCCTGGATCGGCGCGGTCGGCTGGGCGCTCGCGGGGGTCGTCGTCCTCTACGCGCTCCAGCTCGCCTACGCCGACGACATCACCCACGGCCTCCAGAACGTCGCCTTCTTCATCGCCCCGTTCGCCGCGCTCTACCTGTTGCTCTCCGACGTCGACTGGGACCGGACCCTGCTCCGGACCGTGGTCCTGGTGCTGGCGATCGAGGGGCTGTTGTTCCTCGTGGTCGGCGTCGCCGAGTACGTCTCCGGCGAGCTGCTCTGGAACGACAAGGTGATCTCGGGCAATGAGGCTCACACCTACTTCCGGGTCAACTCCCTGTTCTGGGATCCGAACATCCTCGGCCGTTATCTGGCGGTGACGATGACGGTCCTCGCCGCGGTGGTCGCCTATGGCCGACGCCCGCGTGAGGTCTGGGGTGCGGCGGCGTGCTTCGCCGCGCTCCTCGTCCTGCTGCTGATCAGCTACTCGCAGACGAGCACGCTGGCGCTCTTCGCCGGGCTGCTGGTACTCGTCGCCGCCCGCTGGGGCGTCGCCCGCGGGGTCGGCGCCGGCGTCGCCACCGCGATCGCGCTCGCGGCGGCGATGGCGCTGATCGCCGGCGGCGGATTGAGCAGCGAGACGACCAGCGGCCGCTCGGGCCTGATCGACGGCGGGCTCGAGATCGCCCGGGACCACCCGGTCGCCGGGATCGGGTCGGGCGCATTCGGCGACGAGTTCACGGCGCGCTACTACGAGGGCGAGGGCTTCGCGGCCGAGAGCCACACCGAACCGGTCACGGTCGCCGCCGAGCAGGGCGCGATCGGGCTGGTCGCCTACGCCGCCTTCCTGGTGGTCACGTTCGGCGCCCTGCTCTCGGCGACCGGCCTCGCCCTCGGCGGCCGCGCCCGGGGGACCGCCCTGGCTGCGACCCTGCTTGCGATCTACGCGCTGATGTTCGTCCACAGCCTCGGCTACGCGGCCTTCCTCATCGACCCGATCACCTGGGCGGTGCTCGCCATCGCCGGGGCCGCCCTCGTCCGCGTCCCGCGACCGAGCGGCTGATCGGAGCGGCCGGTGCTCGACTACCTCCGCCGACTCGCCACCACCGGCTTCGCATACACCGCTGCGAGCGTCGCCTCGAAGGTGCTCGCGGTACTCCTGCTGCCGCTGTACACGCGGTACCTCACGACCGCCGACTACGGGCAGGCCGAGCTCCTGTTCTCGACCGTCGTCGCCGCCAGCATCGTCATCCGGCTCGGGCTGATCGAGGCGCTGCTGCGCTTCTACTACCTGCCCGGGGAGCGGGGCGACCGGGTGATCGCCACCGGCTTCGGGGCGCTGTTCTGGACGACGACCGTCGCGGCCGTCGTCGCGCTCCCGTTCGCCTCACAGATCGGCGACCTGATCAGCGGCGACCCGCTCGACCCCGTGCTCGTCCGGATCGCGATCGGCGGCCTCTGGGTGCTGACGCTCTACGAGTACATGGTCACCCTGTTCCGGCTCGACGAGCGCGCCAAGGCCTACTTCGCGTTCACGATCGGCAACGTCCTGCTCGCGATCCCGCTGACGGTGACGCTCGTCGTCGGCCTCGACGCCGGAGCCGAGGGGCTGCTGCTCGGCTCCTACCTCGCCGGGCTGCCGTTCCTGCTCTGGCTGATCTGGGCCGAGCGCAAGCGGCTCAGCCTGCGACCCGAGCGCGAGCTCCTGCGGCGGATGTTCCGCTTCGGCCTGCCGACGATGCCGGCCGAGATCTCGATCTACTCGCTGGCCTTCATCGACCGGATCATCATCTCCCACGCCCTCGGCGCCGCCCAGCTCGGCCTCTACGCGCTCGCGTTCAAGTTCAGCCAGGCGATCCAGGTCGTCGTCCGCGGCTTCCAGCTCGCCTGGCCGCCGCTCGCCTACTCGATCCGCGACGACGAGGACGCCCGCCGCGCCTACGCGGTCGTGGTTACAGCCTTCACCGCGCTCTGCGGCTTCATCGTCGTCGGCATGTGGCTCGAGGCGCGCTGGATCGTCCGCCTCCTCGCCGCCCCGGAGTTCTTCGACTCCTACGAGGCGATCGGCCCGCTCGCCCTCGGCGCCGCCCTCTACGGCGTCTACCTCGCCCTCGTCGTCATCCTCGGCCGGACCGGGAAGACCGAATACAACTTCCCGGTCACGATCGTCGCGACGATCGTCAACGTCGCCCTCAACCTGATCCTCGTCCCGGCCTGGGGGATCGTCGGCGCCGGCGTCGCCCTCATCGTCTCCTACCTGATCGTGATCGTCCTCATCTACGGCGTCAGCCGCCGGATCTTCCCGATCCCGTGGCAGTGGGGCCGCCTCGCGGTCGTCGTCGGGGCCGGCGTCGTCCTCGTCGCCGCCGGCGACCTCCTCCTGCCGACCGAGGGTGCCGCCGGCTTCCTCTCCCGCCTCGCCGTCTTCGCCCTCTACCCGGTCGTCCTCTGGTTCGGCGGCGCCATCAACCGCGACGAGCGCGCCCAGGTCAGGGCCCTGATCAGCGAGGGCAACCTCCGCGACCGCCTGGCCGCCATGCGCAGCGAGCGGGCGAGCGAGAGCGACGAGCGGGCGAGGGCCGAGGAGCTTTACGAGCAGGAGATCCGGGATCGGGACAGGGGGAACTTCTAGGTCCGGGTGGCGCCGGCCGGGGGCCGGGGCACCCGATCCGGACCTATTGCAGCGGGAAAGCTTGATGGGCGCGGTCCGGATCGGGCACCCCGGCCCCCGGCCTCCCTGCACCGGCGCCGCGGGCCGCGGCGCTCCTCGGGGGTGGGGGAGAGAGAGGAGCGTGGCTGCGCTGACCCCTGTTCGCGCCCGTATGCGGGCCTAATCCTCCACAGCGACCCCAGCCGCCCGACCCAACGGTGGAACGCGGCCCAAGCCGACCACCTCCCCTCTCAGCCCAAACCCCCTCCGGCCCCGACTGCGCGCTAGGCGCCAGCGTCCCCGTCCGCCTCCAACCCCGCGTTCCACGCCTCCGCCGCCTCGCGGATCCCCTCGCCCTGCGGCCTCCACGCCTGCCGGGCGTGGAGCAGGTACCAGCCCGGGTCGTGGCCGGGCAGCACCAGCGCCGCCAGCGCCCGCGGCATGTACGAGAACGCGGTCAGCGCCCGGACCGCCGCCGCGGCCGCCGGGCCGTGGTGCTTGCGCATGTAGAGGTCGCGGTTGCGGTGGAACTCGACCACGCGGCGGCTTCCGGCCGCGCGGTCGTTGGCCAGCTGCTCGTGGTGGATCGCCCGCGCCGCCGGCACGTAGAGGGTCGGGTGGCCGGCGTCGCCGAGGCGCTTGCAGAAGTCGGTCTCGTCGGAGTAGACGAAGAAGTCCGGGTCGAGCCAGCCGACCTCCTCGGCCGCGGCGCGGCGCACGAGCATCGCCGCCGACTGCGCCCAGCCGACCATCCGCGTCTCGCCCCCGCCACTCTCGGTGACGAGCCACCGGTGGAGGAACAGCGCCTGGGCGAGTGCGGTGCCGAAGCCGGGCAGACGCCACGCGCAGGGCTGCGGGGTGCCGTCGGGCGCCAGCAGCTGCGCTCCCGCCGCGCCGGCCGCCGGGTCGGCGCGGAGGGCACCCAGCAGCGCCTCGGCGCAGCCGGGCAGCACCTCCGAGTCCTCGTTCAGCAACAGGCAGAACTCGCCCTTTGCCGACTCGAGCAGCAGCGAGTCGTTCTGCGCCTTGCCCTGGCGGCGCTCGGTGACGATCAGCCGGAGGTGGTCGCCGATGTCGCGCTCGCGCTGCGCCGTCTGCGCGATCAGGTCGACGGAGCCGTCGTCGGAGGCGTTGTCGAGGACGAGGATCTCGTGCTCGACACCCGCCGGGTGGCAGGCGGCGATCGCACGCAGGCAGGTGAGCAGGTGCTCGCGCCCGTTCGTGTTGACGACGCAGTAGGAGAGCTCCACAGGGACAATCGTCGCCCATGACGGCGCTCCGGGTCTCCCTGGTCGATCCCTCGGCGTTCACGCCGCCCTACGACCGCTCCCTCGCGGCCGCGCTCGCCCGTGCCGGCGCCGACGTCGAGCTGCTGACGAGCCGCTTCCCCTACGGGCCCGTGCAGCCGGCCGCCGGCTACCGGGTCGAGGAGTGCTTCTACCGCCGCAGCTCGCGGCTCGGCACCGCCGGCCGCCTGCGTCTTCCGGTCAAGGGCCTCGAGCACCTCCCGGGGATGATCGGCGCCCGCCGTCGCCTCGCCGGCGCCGACGTCGAGCACTGGCAGTGGACGACTCTTCCCGCGGTCGACCGCTTCCTGATCGGCCCCGATCCCGGGCACCCGCGCGTCGTCACCCTCCATTACCCGCTGCCGCAGCCCGGCGACCGCCGCCGGCTCGAGCGCGAGCGCCGCTACCTCGACCGCTTCGACGCCGTCGTCGTCCATACGGAGGGAGCGGGGGAGCGGCTCCGCGCCGAGGTCGGGCTCGACCCCGCCAAGGTCGAGGTGATCCCGCACGGTCCGCTCGACTACCTGACCGAGCTGCCCGACGAGCGGCCGCTCCCACCGGAGCTCGCGGCGGCCGAGGGGCCGGTGATCCTCTTCTTCGGCCTGCTCCGCCCCTACAAGGGGATCGACACCCTGCTCGAGGCGTTCGCCTCGGTCGCCGGCGCCGAGCTCTGGATCGCCGGAATGCCGCGGATGCCGCTCGAGCCGCTCGAGGAGCTGGCCGCCCGGGCGCCGGGCACGGTCCGCTTCCTGCCCCGCTTCATCTCGGACCCCGAGATCCCGGCGCTGCTGCGGCGCGCCGACGTGCTCGCGCTGCCCTACCGCGAGATCGAGCAGTCCGGCGTCCTCTACGCCGGGCTGGCCTTCGGCAAGCCGATGGTCCTCGGCGACGTCGGCGGGTTCGCCGAGTTCGGCCGCCGCCACGAGGCCGCCCGGCTCGTCCCACCCGGCGACGCCGGA
>JADFCZ010000038.1 GCA_018263295.1 Conexibacter sp. | reverse complement strand
GGTCGCTGAAAGTGCTCCGGCGCGTCAGCGGCATTCGCGACCGCCGGTCCGGGCGTGATCTCGACGTGGCGTCATCGCTTCCTCCTGGAATGGCCCTACCCAACCTACGCCCCGGCGAACGGCGGTTCATCGGCATTCCGGCCCGTTCGTGATCGGTGGTTCCTACGGAGCGCCGACCGGAACCGCATAACTTACGGACGTTCGCTATTGTCGCCGCGTGGAGATTCGCGCCAGATCGCTCGGCTGGGCAGGGGTCGAGCTCAGCGCCGGCGGGGCCTCGATCCTGATCGACCCGCTCGAGGACGCCGGAGCCGTCTTCGCGGCACTCGGCGACGCCGCGGCGACGATCTCGAAGCCGGAAGTCGTACCGCCCTCGCAACCGGAAGCTGCCGTCGCCGGGCTCGTCACGCACCTCCACCGCGACCACGCCGACGCCGCCGCGCTTGCCGGCGGTCTCGCCCCGGGCGCCCCGGTCCTCGAGCCCGGGACGGGCGGCGGCGAGGCCCTCGAGGAGCTCGCGCTCGCGCAGGCCGACCACGAGCTGACGGCGGCCGGGCTCGAGCGCCGCCGGGTCGCGGCCTGGGAGACCGCTGCGCTCGGGCCGTTCACCGTGACGGCACTCCCCGCGGCCGACGGCACCGGCGACCCGCAGGTCTCGTGGCTGGTCGAGGCCGGCGGGACCAGGGTGGTCCACCTCGGCGACACCCTGTTCCATGGCTGGTGGTGGCGGATCGCGCTCCGCGCGGGCTCAATCGACGCCGTCTTCGCGCCGATCAACGGCGCCCTCCTCGACTTCCCCCACCGGCAGCCGCCGAGCGCGTTGCCGGGAGTGATGGACCCCGAGCAGGCGGGCGAGGCGGCGCGGCTGCTCGGCGCCCGCGTCGCCGTCCCGATGCACTTCGGCGCCTACGAGGGCGGCCCCTGGTACCGGCCGCCGGAGCGCCCGCTCGAGCGCTTCGTCGACGCCTGCACGGGCGGCCCGGAGGCGCGGCCACTCGCGCCGGGCGAGACCCTGGCTATCGGTCGCTGATTCCGGCCGCCCGGCGCATCGCGACCCGGCCGCGGGCGACGGCGGCGGGATCGTCCTGGAGCTGGATCGCCTGGTTGACGCCCTGCGCGAGCGCGTAGATCTCGAACGCGGCCTGCTCGGGATCGACGCCTTCGACCTCGCCGGCTTCGAGCGCCGTCCGGACCTCGCCGGCGATCACCGCCTCCCAGCGGCGGCCAATCGCGCGGACGGAGTCGCGGACCGGGCCGGGCCGGGCATCGAAATCGGCGGACGCCTGGGTCAGGAAGCAGCCGCCCGGGAACGTCGGCCGCGAGAGGTGGGCGAGCCAGGCATCGATCAGAGCCTCGAGCCGCTGCCGGCCTGCGGCCTCGGAGAGGGCCGGCTCCCAGACATCCTCCCGGAAGATCGCGGCGGCGCGGTCGAGCGCCTCGAGCTGGAGCCGCTCCTTGCTGCCGAACGGCCCGATCACGCCGGCCTTGCTCATCTCGAGGCGCTCGGCGAGCGTCCCGATCGTGATCCCGTCGAGGCCGTTGACCGACGCCTCGTCGACGACCTCGGCGAGGATGGACTCGCGGGTCCTCAGCGCCTGCTCTCGTGAGCTTCTGGGCATCACTCCACGTTAGCGGACGCCCGTTCGCTGTTCGCGATCAGGCGGCGACGATGGCGGCCGCCATCTCGCCCGCCGCGAGCATCGGCTCGGTGCTGCGCGATGCCCGGCTGAGGATGAACGCGCCCTCGAGGGCGGCGATGACCGCGAGCGCCTTCGCACGGTCGCCGAGGCGTTCCGTCAGCGCATCGGTCCAGCGGGCGAAGACGGCGGCCGTCGCCTGACGCAGCCGGTCGTCGGTGCTCGCAACCTCGAGCGCGACCGTCTCGATCGGGCAGGCGTCCTCGTAGTCGGTCGCCTCGAGGGTCTCGGCGGCACCGGCGAACACCGCGCGCACCGACTCCTCCGGCGTGGCCTCGGAGTCGTAGACCGCGGTGACGAGCTCCTGGAAGAAGGCGCCGGCCTTGCCGACGACCTCCTCCGCGAGCTCCTGCTTGCCGCCCGGAAAATGGTGGTAGAGCGAGCCGAACGGGGCCTCGGCCTCGGCGACGACCTGCTTGAGGCCGGTGCCGTTGTAGCCCTGCCGGCGGAACAGCTCGGCGGCCGCGAACAGGATCCGGTCGCGGGTCGGGACCTTGGGAGGGGCGGCGGTCAGCTCATGCCGGAAGAGTGTACAGTCCTGAGTAGAGCGATCTACCTAATCCATGGAAGGGGAACCGTGATGAAGCTCAAGACCCTCCTCGCCGGCGCCGCACTGGCGCTGGCCGCCCGCGCCCTATTTCCGAAGCTGCTCCTGGCGAAGTTCTCCGGCGACGTCGCGAAGCTCAACGCCGGCGACCACACCTCGCTGCTCGACGCCTACGCCGACGACTTCGTCCTCCATTTCGCCGAGGGCCCGCACCGCTGGTCCGGCGACTGGGTCGGTAAGGCGGGGATGGACCGCTTCCTGCAGAGCTTCACCGCCGCCGGCATCCAGGGCGAGATCCGCGGCATCGCCACCAGCGGTCCGCTCTGGGCGCTGACCATGTGGGTCCGCTTCGACGACCACGCCGACGGTCCCGACGGGACCCGCCTGTACGAGAACTCGACGGTCCTCGTACTCCGGACGAAGTGGGGCAAGGTCGTCGAGCAGCACGACTTCTACCTCGACACCGAGCGCATCGCCGAGTTCGACCGCAAGCTCACCGAGCTCGGCATCGGGGTCGTGGCGCACGCGGCCTGAGGCGACCGCTCGAACCCATCCGATGAAGGTAGCCTTACCGGCCCACTCCGGCGAGGTAGCTCAGTTGGTAGAGCACACGACTGAAAATCGTGGTGTCGCGGGTTCGATTCCCGCCCTCGCCACTAACTGATGCCTCGGCTCGAGGTTCGCGATCAGACGGTGAGAACGATCTTGCCTTGCGTGTGTCCCTCGCCCTGGTGCCGCAGCGCCTCCGCGGCCTCGCTCAACGGGTAGCGGCGGTCGATGACGGGTCGGACCTTCTCGGACTCCACAAGGTCCTTGAGCACGGTCAGGTTCTCCCGGGAGTGCTTGACCACGAACACCCGCATGCGCTGGGGAACGAACGGTGACAGCAGAAGCGCCCTCGCCTGGCGGGAGATGCCGAACCACCGGCCGAGATCCTTCACCCCGACCACGACGTACGTCCCCCGCCGGGTCAGCGCCCGCCGGCAGTCCGACAGCGAGCGGTTCCCGACCAGATCCAGGATCACGTCGTAATTCCCGGCTTCGGTGAAGTCCTCCTTCGAGTAGTCGATGACCTGATCCGCGCCGATCGATCGGACCAGGTCGGCGTTCCTCGTACTGCAGACGCCGGTCACGTCGGCTCCGAAGGCCTTCGCGATCTGAACGGCGAACGTGCCGACCCCACCCGATGCACCGTTGACCAGCACCCTGTGCCCGGGCTGCACCTTCCCCTGGTCGCGCACCGCGGCCAGCGCTGTGAGCGCTGAGTCGCCGACGGCAGCCGCCTGCTCCAGCGTGAGATTGGCCGGCTTCGGCAGGATGTTTTCCTCGGGGACACACGCGTATTCGGCGAAGGCGCCCTCGCACCACCCGAACACCTCGTCGCCCGGCCGCAGCTCCTCGACCGTTGGACCGACCGCCTCGACCCGCCCGGCCAGATCGAGGCCCGGCACCCGCCGGCGCGGCCGCCGCGGACCGATGACCGCCCGCACGGCGTACGGGATCCCCCTGACGAGGTGCCAGTCGCCGATGTTGACGGCCGCTGCCCGGACACGAACGAGCACCTCGCCGTCCGCGATGGTCGGCTCATCGATGTCCCTGAGCTCCAAGCCTTCGGGTTCGCCGTATGAGTCCTGGACGATCGCCTTCACATGCTCTCGGCTCCGATCCTATCCGGCAACGTCTCACAGGAATCGGGGGTGTCGCAGGGGCCGGCTTGCGCATTTCCGAAAGTAGTGATAACTTCATAACTGTTATGAGTATGCAACTACTTCGCGGACGGCCCGGCCGGGCGCTTCCGGCGATCGACCGGCTCGGCCGTCGCCACCGGTTCGGCCTGCTGGCGATCTGCTCGGCGAGCCTGTTCATCGTCGGCGTCGACGTCACCGCCGTCAACGTCGCCCTCCCCTCGCTCGAGCGCGACCTCGGAGCCGGGGTCGCCGGCCTGCAGTGGACCGTCGACGCCTACACGGTCGTGATGGCCAGCCTGCTGATGCTCGGCGGCTCGATCGCCGACCGCTTCGGCCGCCGCCGCATCTTCGTCACCGGTCTGGCGGTCTTCGCCTTCGCCTCGCTGCTCTGCAGCCTGGCGCCGAGCGTGAACGCGCTGATCGCCGCCCGGGTCCTGCAGGCCGTCGGCGCGTCGATGATGAACCCGGTCGCGATGTCGATCATCACCAACGCGTTCACCGATCCCCGCGAGCGGGCGCAGGCGGTCGGCGTGTGGGGGGCCGTGTTCGGCCTGTCGATGGCGCTCGGGCCGATCATCGGCGGCACCCTCCTCGCGGTCGCCGACTGGCGTGCGATCTTCCTGATCAACCTGCCGATGGGCATCGTCGCGATCGTCATGGCCCTGCGCTTCATCCCCGAGTCGCGGGCGCCGCGGGCGCGGCGGTTCGATCCCGTCGGCCAGCTCGCCGTGATCGCGCTGCTGGCCGGTCTGACCTTCGCGATCATCGAAAGGCCGCACCTGGGCTGGGGCTCGGCGCCGATCGCCGCTGCCTTCGCAGTCGCGGGCGCCGCCGGCGCGACGCTCCTCATCTACGAGCGCCGGCGCCGCGAGCCTTTGATCGACCCGCGCTTCTTCCGCTCGGTCCCGTTCGCATCGGCCACGGTGATATCGGTCGCCGCGTTCGCCGCGTTCGGCGGGTTCCTGTTCCTGAACACTCTCTACCTGCAGGGCGCCCGCGGCTTCTCGCCGCTGGAGGCCGGCCTGGCGACCGTACCGATGGCCCTGATGACGGTCGTCGCCGCGCCGATCTCGGGCCGGATCGTCGGCCGCAGCGGGCCGCGGATGCCCCTGGTCCTCGCCGGCGTCCTCCTGGCGATCGGCAGCGGGATGATGATCGGCGTCGCGACCGACGTGCCGCTCGGCTGGCTCCTGGCCGCCTACGCGATCTTCGGGACCGGCTTCGGCCTCGTCAACGCCCCGATCACCAACGCCGCCGTCTCGGGGATGCCCCGGGCCCAGGCCGGCACCGCCTCGGCGATCGCCACGACCTCCCGCCAGGTCGGGCAGACGCTCGGCGTGGCGGTCGCCGGAGCGGTCATCGCCTCCGGAGCCGGAGGCGCCGCGACCGGTGCGGCGGCGCTATACCCGCCGGTCTGGTGGCTGCTGGCCGCGGCGGGCGTCGCGGTCACCCTGCTCGGCGTCCTCGCGACGACGGACCGCGCCTTCGCTTCGGCCCGGACGACAGCCCGGCAGCTCAACCCGGAGGCGCTGACCGCATGAGCGGGCGCGGTCGCAGGCCCGCCGGCGCCGGCGCCGACCCGGCCCGGGAGGCGTGGCTCTTGATGTCGGACCTCGTCCTCGACGAGTCGCGACGGCGCCGGGTCGAGGACGAGGTCGGCATGAGCTTCGGCCGGACCCGCGCGATCCGGCGGATCGTGCGGGAACCGATGTCGATGAGCGAGCTCGCGGCGAAGCTGCGGATCGAGCGGCCCAACGCCACCGTCCTCGTCGACGACCTCGAGGCCCGCGGCCTCGTCCGCAGGCGCCCTCATCCCACCGATCGCAGGGCGAAGATCGTCGAGGCGACGGCGAAGGGGGCCAAGGTCGCCCGCCGTGCCGAGGAGATCCTCGCGACGCCGCCGCCGGGCCTCCGCGAGCTGCCCGCCGCAGACCTCGAAGCACTTCATCGCATCCTCTCCGGCGTGTCCGGGGAGGTCCAGGCCAGGCAGACCCAACGAAGGGAGAGACCATGACCGAAGCAACCGTCGCGGGGCTGGGGGTGCCCGCTGCGCCCGACCAGTGGAGGAGGACGTCGCTGTACGCCGGCCTGCTCTTCTTCGCCACCTTCGTGACCTCGATCGCGGGCCTGTTGCTCTACGACCCGATCCTGAACGAGACCGACTTCGTCCTCGGCGGCGGCCTCGACGCGAGGATCTCCCTCGGCGCCCTATTCGAGGTCTTCCTCGTGATCACCAACATCGGGACCGCGATCGTGCTGTTCCCGATCCTCAAGCGCCAGAGCGAGGCCCTCTCTCTCGGCTACGTCGCCAGCCGCATCGTCGAGTCGACGATCATCGCGGTCGGCTTGATCAGCCTGATGGCGATCGTCACCCTCCGCAACGAGGCGGGTGGAGCCGACCCGGCCTCGCTGACCCTCGTCGGGCAGTCGCTGGTCGCCCTGCACGACTGGACGTTCCTGCTCGGCCCCGGCTTCTGCGTCGGCCTCGGCAACGGCCTCATCCTCGGCTGGCTGATGTACCGCTCCGGGCTGATGTCGCCGAAGCTGGCCATGTTCGGGCTCATCGGCGGCCCGCTGATCTTCCTCTCGTCGATCGCGATCCTTTTCGGCGCCTACGAGCAGACCGACGGCATCGCGTTCCTGTTCTCGATCCCCGAGATCATCTGGGAGCTCTCGCTCGCGATTGTCCTGACGTTCAAGGGGTTCAGGAGCGAGTCGCCGCTGCTCGCCTGAACGGCGCGGCCCAGCCGGCGGGCCAAGCGCTTCCTCCGCCGCCGGCTAACGCGGAGGGGTCACGTAGTAGTTCTCACGGTCCGCAGCCGAGGTCGTGCGAACCCAGAGGATGAACCCGCCGACGGATTCGTTCGGTCGCTTGCAGTCCGGCGCGTTGTAGATCGGGTAGTAGGGGTCCAGAGACTGGTGGACCGGGCAGAAGTACCCGACCGGTCGCTCGAACTCCTGCGGACGGCCGTACGGGTTGCCGTCGCGGTCCGCGAGCTCGAGAATGACGTCGTCGATGCCCCGCGTGTAGTCGTCGAAGATGGTGCTCCGGGACGGAGGCGTCAGCCCCCACCCGTCGCGGAGCCAGAGCGCGACCTGAGACGAGAGCTGGTTCGGCCGGTAGCCGGGAAAGCGGGTCCCGTTGCGGTTGTTGAAGGTCACGCCCGCGGTCTTCAGCCAGGAGATCGGGTTGCCTTCGCTGCCGTTGAACAGGGTTTTCGCATTGGCCATCGACGGAACGACCCAGTCGTAGCCCGCGAACCGGTCCCTCGCGTCGAGCCTGCATGTCGGGCCCTCGGGGTAATCCTGCTTCCGCACCCCGCAGCCTCTGAAGCTTCCATAACGCGTGATCTGGGCGGAGCTGCGGTACGCCGGCTCGAGACCCCACATGAGGTTGCTCTTCATGTCGATGACGACCCGCCCCTTCAGCGGCGCTTCGTCGAGGTAGTCCTTCGGCAGGCCGGCGGCCTGGCGCTGCACCTCGATGTTGGCCTTGATCGCGGTCACCCGGTCCGCGGCTCGCACCGGGTCCGCCTCGGCGGGCTTCGACTTGTCGCAGTAGTTCGCCGGCGGGCTCCAGGCGCAAGGCCCTCCGAGCATGTAGTACTCCGTCAGCACCGTCGCGAGCCGAACCTGGGCCCACTGGTAGTACCGGAAGAACTCGCGGATTTGAGCCGACTTCTCGGCGGTGAGGAACTTCTCTCCCGCGATCCTGCGCCGGAGCTGCGTCAACAGCGCCGGCTTCTTGACCGGGTTGCGGGGATCGCCCTCCTCCTGGTAGTCGACCAGCGCCGAATTCAGCTTGGCGATGACGTTGTCCTGCACCAGCTTGCGGGCGTGTTCGAGGAACTCCGCCTTCGAGCTGTTGAAGGCTCGAGCCTCGTTGGCGCGCTCCTGATCCGTGAGGCCCTTGTTGTCGGCCCGCTTGGCGTGTTCGAGCGCGTCCCGGAGATCGCTCGCCGCCTGCCGGATGTCGACGATGTAGTCGTCGGTCCTCCCCACCTGGATGTCGAAGACGTTCTCTCCGAGCTGCTTCTTCAGGTCGGTGAGCTTCGCGTCGATCTCCGTGAGCTTCGCGTAGGCGCTCTCGGCCTCGTCGCCTTCGTCGGCCGAACCGATCAGCCCCTTGAGGAAGAAGAGCGCCGCCCCGAGCGCGAACCCGGGGGGCCCGGTGGCGCCCACCGCGCTCTCGGCCGCGGTGATCAGTCCGTTCAGGACCGTGCCCACCTTGATGTCCTCGGCGCCGGCGCGGGGGAGGGCGCCGCCGCCGAAGCGGGCGGTGTCAGCGCCGCGATCGACGACCGGTTGCCCATGCTCGGCGCCCGCGGCGACCGCAGGTCCCACCGTGGCCATGAGCGCGAATATCAGCGCGAGCCCTGCCGCCGCCGCCATCCACGCACGCGAGCGGGTCGCCTCCGAGCGCTCCTCAACACTGGTTTCCAGCGCGGCTACCACAGTCGGGCAAGGTAACACGGGAAGTGCGGTTCAGCCGCAGTTCAGACCACGAGCGCCTGCAGCAGCGCGCCGGCTACGGCGGAGGCCACCACCACGTAGACGATCGTCAGCTTGCCGTGCCAGCGGTTGAGCGCGAGGAAGGCGCAGACGGCGATCGCCGCGGTCCAGACGTCGGTCACCCCGGCGTCGACGATGTCGATGATGACCGCGGCGATGAGCCCGATCACGGCCGCCGCGACGCCGAGCAGGAAGGCTCGCAGGCGGGCACTATCAGCGATCGCGACGAACCAGCGGTGAAGGAAGATCGGGAACAGGAAGGCCGGCAGGAAGATGCCGACCGTCATCACGATGCCGCCCGCGAGGCCCCCTGCGAGGTAGCCGACGAACGTCGAGATGATGATCGCCGGGGCCGGCAGGGCGCCGGCGAGGGCGATGCCGTCGATGAACTGGTCCTCGGTCAGCCAGAGCTTGTCGGCCACCGCGACGTCGTGGAGGAACGGGATCACCGTGTAGGCGCCGCCGAAGGTGACGAGCCCGGACTTGATCCCGACCCAGAAGATGTCGGCGGTCAGCGAAAGGGTCACGGTCCCGGCGACGACCGCCACGGCGATCGGAACCGCGAGGCTGAACGAGCCGGCGCGGCCGGTCCAGAGCCGGGCGTTGACCCAGAGCTCGTAGAGGATGCCGCCGCCGAGCAACACGACGATGAAGCCGGCGTCGAGGCCGAGGGTCGCCGCGAACGCCGCCGCGGCGATCAGCGCGAGCGGGACGTCGGTGATGAACCCGCGCCCGAGCCGGACGACGGCGCGGGCGAGGATCGCGGCGACCGCAGCCTTGAGCCCGTAGAAGGCCTCGTCGAGGTGGTCGGCGAGATCGGCCTCGACGTACAGCGCCGAGAGGCCCAGCATCAGCAGGAAGCCCGGGAGCATGAACCCGAGCCCCGCCATCAGCCCGCCGACCCGGCCGCCGCGGATCCGGCCGAAGTAGACGCAGAGCTCATGCGCCTCGGGGCCGGGGAGCACCTGGTAGAGGGCGAGGGTCTTCTTGAAGGTCTCCTCGTCGACCCACCCCTCCTCCTCGACGCACTCGCGCCGGATCATGTCGATCTGCGCTGCCGGGCCGCCCCAGGCCAGCAACCCGAAGCGGAGGAAACGCATGAAGATCGAGCCCGCGGAGTCGCGGGCCTCAGTGTCGTTCGGAGAGGGGGCGGCGGCGGGCAGGCCGCGAGCCTACGCCGCCACGCGCAACCGCGGTGGCCCGGTCAGCCCTCGAGCACGTGGCGCTTGGCGGCGGCGAACTCGCCGTCGGTGAGCGCGCCGGCGCCGTGCAGGGCCGCCAGGCGCTCCAGCGTGTCGGCGAGCGACTCCGCCGCGGCGGCCGCGGGAGCGTCCACCGGATCGAAGTCGGGCAGCGCGTAGGTGCTCGCTCCCGGGGCGGCGGCGACCGGCTCCGCGGCGACCGGCTCGGGCACCGGGACGACGCGGGCCGGATGGCGGCGGGAGAAGTGATCGGGATCGAGCTCCTCGACGGCGGCGCGGACCTTCGTGACCGGCACTGGGATCCCGGGCTCGGTCACCCGGGTGACGAGGTGGCGGTGCTGGTTGAGCTCCTCCCGCGTCCGCCGCCAGTCGATCACCACCCGGAAGCGGTTCTCGGGGTCGATCGCGACGTGCAGCTCGTCGCCGACGGCGAGCGGCTCGTCGCCCGGGACGAGCCAGCGATCGCGGACCTCGTAGGACGCCCCCTCGTCGGGATCGATCCGGAGGATCATCGATGCGTTCACCGGTCCGGTCCGGTTCTCGAGCGACGGCATCTCGACGATCGTCGCGATCGCGCGATCGCCCCGCTTGAGGATCTTCCGGTTTGCGAACGGGTTCAGCATCTGCCCGAACCTTCGGTCGCCGAAGCCCTCCGCTTTACGCGCGTCCAGCCTCCCCGGTCGCGAGCATGCGCGTCATCAGCTCGATCGCCCCGCCCTTGTGGAGGTGATCGTTGAGGTTGCCGCACTTCGGGCTCTGGACGCAGGAGGGGCAGCCCTCGGCGCACGGGCACTCGCCGACGAGCCGGGCGGCGTCGCCGACGAGCCGGGCGAACTCGTCGTAGCCCCGGCGCGAGATCCCGACCCCGCCGGGGTGGCCGTCGTAGATGAAGATCGTCGGGCGGCCGGTCTGCATGTGCACGTTCGTCGAGAGCCCGCCGATGTCCCAGCGGTCGCACATCGCGAGCAGCGGCAGGACCGCGATCTGGGTGTGCTCGGACGCGTGCAGGGCGCCGAGCTGGACGTCGGGCGGCAGCGCCTCGGGACCGGCGAGCTCGTCCGGCAGCACGTACCAGAGAGCCTGGGTCGGGTAGCTCTGCTCGGGCAGGTCGAGGGCGACGAAGTCGAACGCCCCATCCCCCTGGACTTGGCCGTGACCGTCGCCGATCCGCTTTCGCTGGAACGCGATCACCTGCTCGCTGACCGAGACCGTCCCGAAGTGGAGCTCGACGCCGAGCGTCTCGCGCTTCGCCTCGATCCGCTCGATGTAGACCTCGGTCTCCTCGCGCGGCTGCGTGTACCAGTCGCCGCTGAACGGCTGGACGATCGCCCGCCGCTGGTCGAGGTCGAGCTCGCGCACCTCGTAGGAGCGGCCGAGATGGAGGTAGACGGCGCCGGGATGGACCGTCGAGAAGGCGCGCTCGGCCTCGACCGTGCCGAGCAGCTCACCGCTCTCGGCGTCGACGACCGTGACCGCGTCGGCGGACGCCGAGCGCAGGCTGACCCCGCCGGCCGGATAGCCGGAGCCCTTGACGCCCAGCAGCCCGGCCCGGCCCCGGCGCAGGTAGCCGTGGGTGACGAGGGCGTCGGCGCGCTCGCGCCAGCCCTCGCCCAGGATCTCGTCGTCGCCCGCCGCCCCGAGCGGCGCCTCGAAGGCGGCGGCCAGCAGGTGCGCCGACTGGATCCGCTCGTTGCGGTGGTCGAGGATCGCCGCCTCGACCGGGCGGGTCAGGAACTCGGTCGGATGCCTGCAGAAGAACTGATCGAGCCCGTCGATCCCCGCCAGGTAGACGGCGAGCCCGTCGCGGCGGCGCCCGGCCCGACCCCACATCTGCCGCAGGCTCGCGACGGTCCCGGGGAAGCCGACGCAGATCGCCGCGTCGAGCTCGCCGATGTCGATCCCGAGCTCGAGCGCGTTGGTCGCGACGACCGCGCGGAGCTCGCCGCCCGCGAGGCGCGCCTCGATCTCGCGGCGCTGCTGCGGCGTGTAGCCGGCGCGGTAGGGCGCGATGGCGCCGGCGAGGTCGCGGCGGTCGCGCTCGACGAGCTGATCGCGGGTGAACTTGTGGATCAGCTCGGCCCCACGGCGGCTGCCGACGAAGCAGATCGTCCGCGTCCCCGCGATGGTCAGGTCGCAGAGCATGTCGGCGGCCTCGGCGAGGGCGGAGCGGCGGGCACCGGCGGCGCGGTCGGTCAGCGGCGGGTTCCAGATCGCGATCCGGCGCCCGGCCCGCGGCGCGGCGTCGGTATCCACCGCATGGAACGGGGTGCCGACCAGGCGCTCCGCGAGCTCGAGCGGGTTGGCGATCGTCGCCGAGGTGAGGATGAACCGCGGGTCGGAGCCGTAGCGGCGGGCGATCCGGCGGAGCCGGCGGAGGACGTTGGCGACGTGCGAGCCGAAGACCCCGCGGTAGACGTGGGCCTCGTCGACGACCACGTAGCGGAGGTTGGCGAGGACGTCGCCCCAGTTGCGGTGGTTGGGGACGACGCCGACGTGGAGCATGTCGGGGTTGGTCAGGATCAGGTTCGCGCCGCGGCGGATCGCCGGCCGTTCCTCCCGCGGCGTGTCGCCGTCGTAGATCGCCGGGCGCAGTGCACCGGGCGCGATCTCGGCGAGCTTCCGCGCCTGATCCTGGGCGAGCGCCTTCGTGGGGTAGAGATAGAGAGCCCTTGATTTCGGATCGCGCGCGATCGCGTCGAGCACGGGCATGTTGAACGCGAGCGACTTCCCCGAGGCGGTGCCGCTGGTGACGATCACGTTCTCGGTCTCGCTCGCCCGCAACGCCTCGAGCTGGTGGGCGTAGAGCGTCCTGATCCCCGATCGCTCGAGCGCGGCGCGGAGGTCGGGGTGGAGTTGCCCGGGCAGCGGCACCTCGACGGCCTCCTGCTCGCGCTCGGCGCTCTCGGCGACGAGGCGGCCGTCGGCGCGGCCGGGATCGATCGCCGACCGCCAGGCCTCGTCGACGACCGAGCCCCAGGGCAGGTCGGCTGCGGCCTCCGGGCTCAAGCCGCCGTACCCGCGGCGGCGATCCGGGCGGCCATCCGGACCGCGTCGAGTGCCTCGATCTCGTGGAGACGATGGATCTGGGCCCCCTTCGCGGCGGCGATCGCGGCGGCGGCGAACGTCCCCGGTCCGCGGCGCTCGGGCGGGAGCCGCCCCTCCCAGGAGCCGGCGAGGAGCGCGCCGACGAAGTCCTTGCGCGAGAGCGACATGAAGATCGGCCGGCCGAGGACGTGCAGCTCCTCGAGCCGGCGCAGGATCTCGACGTCGTCGGCCACGGTCAGGTCGAAGTCGAGCCCGGGGTCGATCGCGATCGCTTCCTCGGCGACCCCGAGCTCGACCGCACGGGCGATCCGCTCCGAGAAGAACCGCTCGAGACGGTCGACGACGTCCTCGTAGGCGGGCGCCGGGCGGTCGACCCGCGGCGGCCCCTCGATGTGCATCAGCACGTACCCGCACCCGGCCTCGGCCACGGCCTCGAGCATCGGGTCGGTGCCGCCGCCGATGTCGTTGACGACGATCGCTCCGGCGGCGGCGGCGGCGGTCGCGACCGCGGGCTCGAACGTGTCGGCGCTGACCGGGACGCCACGCTCGGCCAGGCCCGCAACGGCGGGCACGAGCCGGGCGATCTCCTCGGCGGCCGGGACCGGCGGGCCCGAGCGCGCGGCGACGGCGCCGACGTCGATCATCTCGAAGCCCTGGGCGGCGAGGGCGAGGCCGTCCGCGACGGCCTGCTCGGGGGTGCCGCTGCGGGCGCCCGGGTGCATCGAGTCGACGGTGACGTTGACGATCCCGGCCCCGACGACGGTTCCGGGTGCCTCGAGGTCGAGCGTACGGTCAGCGAGGCGCCACGACGGCATGGCTCACGGGAGCCGGAAGACGTCGTCGTAGGCGGCGACGTCGAACGTCACCTCGTCGCCACGACCGTCGGCGTGGGCCTGCAGCGAGCCGAACAGGCCCTCGAAGAACTCCCAGGTCCGCAGCGGTGGCCGCACCTCCCAGCGGACCCGCGCCGGCTGGTCGGGGTGGCCCCCGAACTGGTGCGCGGTCCCGGCCGGGACGATCAGCTCCTCATCCTCGGATAGAACCCGCTCCTCGCCGTCGACCCCAATCCGGACCGCGCCTTCGAGCACGGTGAACCGCTCCTCCTGGGAGGGGTGGAAGTGCGCCGGCGCGAGATCCCCGCCGGCGGCGTAGGTCGTCTCCATGACGAGGACCTCGTCGTCCTCGGAGAGCCGCTCCAGCGTCTGGCCGGTGAAGGGGTTCGTGAGCACACGGCAACTATCGCACCTCGCTCGCCGGCTTCGGGTCCGAACCGGCCATTTACCGGGATCGTTCTCGCGGGTATCTTGCATTGCGGAGATCGACAAAGGAGTTCCTGGTGTCCGTTGAGGAGTGGGCGCTGGTCGCCGCCGTCGTTTTCGCCGGCCTCTGGTCGGGCCTGTTGGCGATGCTCGCGACGGTCCTGCACCCGATGATGAGAGCGATGAGCGGGCCCGACTTCACGCGGTTCCTCGGCGTCTTCCTGCCGACCGCCCGCCGCGCACCGTTCAACTACGTCGCGGTCATCGGGATGGTCGTCGCTCCCGTCGTCGCCCTGTTCGCCCTCGACTCCGGATCGGCCGCGTTTCCGCTCACCGTCATCGGTCTCGCGATCGTCGTCATCGGTCCGCTCTTGGTCTCCAACCGGATCGTCGAGCCCCACTACGACCTGATGCTGTCCTGGGACCCCGACGACCTGCCGGCCGACTGGGAGGCCGGTCGCCGGCGGTACTTCACGCTGAACTGGGTTCGCGGCGCGGCGACATGGACGGCGTTCGCACTGTTCCTCGCGGCGCTGCTCGAGATCGCCTAGCGGCGCCGGGGGGCTCCGCGTCAATACGCTGACGCGGTGGCCCTGCGCTGCCTCTACACCGACCTCGACGGGACCCTGCTCGGCCGCTTCGGCTCGCTGTTCGCCGACGCCGACGGCGAGTTCTCCCGCAACCAGGCGCTGATGCTCGAGGCGTGCCACCGGGCCGGCGTCGAGGTCGTGGTGATGTCGGGGCGACGCGAGGCACAGGTCCTCTCCGACTCGCGGCTGATGGGCCAGACCTCCTACATCTACGAGGCCGGCTGCGGGATGGTGATCGACCGCGAGAAGACGCTGCTGACCGGCGAGCGCTGGGTGCCCGACGACCGTGGCAACCCGGCCGACCGGATCATCGCGAGCGGGATCCCCGAGCTTCTGTTCGAGCGCTATCCGGGCCTGCTGGAGTGGCACGCGCCCTGGCACGAGGGCCGCGTCCTGTCGCTCCTGTTCCGGGGCAAGGTCGACGTCGCCGAGGTGAACGAGGTGATCGCCGCCCATCCCGACGGCGATGACCTCCGCTTCCTCGACAACGGCGCGATCGGCCGGCCGATGCCCGGCCTCGAGGTCACCCACGCCTACCACCTCGTTCCCGGCGGAGCCAGCAAGGGCCGCGCCGTCGGAGCTCACATGCGCGCCCGCGGCTACCTGCGCGAGGAGTGCATCGCCGCCGGCGACTCGATCGAGGACCTCGGGTCGGCCGAGTACGTCGGCCGCTTCTTCTGCATGGCCAACGGCTACGAGAAGGACGCCGAGCTTCGCACCGCGCTGGGCGCCTTCGACAACGTCACGGTCACCGAGGGCCGGATGGGCGACGGCGTCTACGAGGCCGTGGTCACGTCACTGGCCGGGCGCTGAGCCCGGTCCGAACCGGCACACGCCAGTTCCGGTTGGACTAGTCTGCCCGCCAGCCCGGAATTGGGACCGGGCGCCCCGGGAAGAGAACAAGGAGAGGCTTTGCGCAAGCTCGGTTTGCTGTTGGTTGTCCTCGTCGCGCTCGTCGTGGCGCCGTCCGCGGTGGCGGCACCGCCCACCTCGATCTTCGGCGGGGACATCGACTGCGCCCAGGTCACGGCTGACGGCAACGTCGCCGGATCCACGGGGCAGACGTGGTGCGGCTCGATCAAAGCCTCGGACAACATCACGTCGACCCTCGGCGGCAGCGGCCTGCCGACGCAGGCGACGGGCAGCGACCCGATGGTCCGCAGCACCACTCCGACCTTCGACGACATCCCGCTCGACGTCAACTTCGCGCTGCCGAGCACCGGCTCGGCGCCCTACCCGGTCGTGGGGATCTTCCACGGCTACGGCGGGTCCAAGTTCAACTTCAAGTCGATGCAGCACTGGCTCTCCCAGGGCTACGCCGTCTACACGCTGAGCCAGCGCGGGTTCGGCGAGTCCTGCGGCAGCGCCGCGTCGCGCGCCGCCGAGCCGACCGACTGCCAGAACGGCTACGTCCACCTGATGGACATCCGCTACGAGCTGCGGGACACCCAGCTCCTGCTCGGCAAGCTGGTCGACGAGGGCCTCGTCGATCCGAACAAGATCGCCGCGACCGGCGGCTCCTACGGCGGCGGCATGTCGCTCGAGCTCGCCGCGCTGAAGGACCGGATGATGATGACCGACGGCACGCTCGTCCCCTGGGAGAGCCCGAGCGGGACCGACATGAGCCTGGCCGTCGCGTCGCCGAACATCCCCTGGAGCGAGCTCACCTACGCGCTTGCGCCGAACGGCAACAACCTCGACTACATCGAGGACGCGGGCTACTTCGGGAGGGCCGGCGTGATGAAGGAGTCCTACGTCCAGGGCCTTTCGATCCAGGGCTACAAGGCCGCCGCCGGCACCGATCCGCGCGCCGACATCGAGGGCTGGAAGGCGCTCCTCGACGCGGGGGAGCCCTACGACGACCAACAGGCCGTCCAGGACATGATCGACGAGATCAACACCTACCACTCGGCCTACGGGGTCGACCACAGCGAGCCGCCGGCGCCGCTTCTGATCAGCAGCGGCTTCACCGACGACCTGTTCCCGGTCAACGAGGCGACCCGCTTCTACAACCGGACCCGCGCGCAGTACCCGGACACGCCGCTGGCCCTCTTCTTCGGATCGTTCGGTCATGCGCGCGGTCAGAACAAGGGCAACACCGTCGCGGCCCTGCAGGACCTCGAGGACGACTGGGTCGCCTACTACCTCAAGGGCGAGGGGACCGAACCGGCTTCGAACGTGACGACGTTCACCCAGACCTGCCCGGACGGCGACCCGGCCGCCGGGCCCTACACGGCACCCGACTGGGGCTCGATCGCTCCCGGCGAGCTCCGGCTCGTCAACGACGACGGCGTCGGGCAGACGGTCGATGCCGGCGGCGGCGACACCGCCGTCGGTGCGGCCTTCAACCCGCTGGGTGCCACCGCCTGCACCACTGCCGACGGCGACCAGGAGCCGGGAACCGCCAACTTCGAGTTCCCGCCGGCACCGGCGGGCGGCTACACGGTGATGGGCGCGACGACCGTGATCGCCGAGATCGCGTTGCCCGGCGACAACTCGCAGGTCGCCGCCCGGCTCGTCGATGTATCGCCCGACGGGACCACCAAGACGCTCGTCGAGCGCGGCCTCTGGCGGCCCGAGAACAGCGGCTACCAGGTGTTCCAGCTGTTCGCGAACGGCTGGAAGGTCGAGGCGGGTCACGTCCTCCGGCTCGAGCTCCTCCCGCGCGACGCGGCACAGACCACACCGGGCGGGTTCCTCACCAACTACGCCCGCCCGTCCAACGGCCAGCAGTCGGCATTCATCGAAAACATCGACGTCCGCGTCCCGGTCCTCGAGTCGCCGGGATCGCTCGGAGGCCTGGTGACGGCGCCGGCTCCGCGCGTCCTGCCGGACCGTCCCGGCGTTGAGCTCGCGCCCGGCTACACCGACGCGGTCGCGATCAGCGGGCGGATCGACCTGGCGGGCAAGCCGGAGGCGAAGCGCACCAAGGTCCGCACGCAGCTGAGCTGCGACGGCGACGCCTTCTACTCCTGCCCGGAATCGGAGATCGCCTTCGTGGGCGCACCGACGAAGGGCAACCTCGGTAAGGGCGTCACCATCGCCGAGGGCACGGAGATCCGGATCGCGGCCGACGAGACCGCAGGCCGCCGCATGAACCTGACCGCCAAGGGCAGCGAGGTCCTCAGGCACCGCAAGGTCGTCAAGCGGACGAAGAACGGCAAGCGCATCGTCAAGTACGAGCCGGGCCCGAAGAGGCTGCGAGCGGAGGTCCTGATCAACGGCGAGTCGGCCGGCTTCACGACGATCCTGCGAACCGGCAAGGTCAAGTAGGAGAGGACCCGGGGCCACGGATCGGGATCAGGGCTGCATAGCAACCACAATCCCGATCAGTAACCGGCCACCGACCCTCGCCGGCCGAAAACGGTCTGGAGCCCTACCCGAGCAGCTTGCGCTTCTGCTCCTCGAACTCCTCCTGGCTGAGCGCGCCGCTCTGCCTGAGGGCGTCGAGGCGCTCGATCTGGGAGACGACGTCGCCGGCGTCACCTCCGGGCGCGGCGGTGGGGTTCATCGCCCGCATCTGCAGCTCCGCCTGGTGCTGCGCGATCACCTGCATCACCGCGGCGCCCATCTGCGGATCCGAGGCGAAGTCGAGGCGCTCGGTCGTGCCGGGGGTGAGCTCGCGGCCGATCACCTTCTCGATCTTCTCGCGCAGCTCGGGATCGTTGCGGAGGTCGATCGAGGGCTCGGCGGCCTGCGGCTGGAAGCCCTGCTGGATGCCGAGCGCGCCGCCGAAGACGGAGTCGCTGCCGAGCGGGTCGAGGATCGGTGCGGCGCCGACGCCTCCGACCGGGCCTTCGGACGCCAGCGCTGCGCGGCGAGCCGCGGTCTCGGCGGCGTTCTGGTCCTGAGCGGCGTCCCAGTCGATCGCGACCTTCTGCGGCTTGTCGGGGTCGACCTTGACCGGCAGCGCCATCCCGAAGCCGAGCGTGTGCTTCGAGGAGACCATCCACTGGTCCTCGACCTCGTAGGGGCTCATGCCCTCGACCCGGATCTGCAGCGTCATCGCGACGTTCTGCGACGACGCGCCGGACTCGCGGTTCGACATCGCGACGATCGTCCCGGTCCCTGGCAATCCCTTCTTGAGGATCTTCCGGTGGGTGAACGGATTGAGCATGTCCCCTCCTTGGCTGAGCGAGCGGGCGATTCGCCGGTCGCGGCAGTCCCGCATTCCGGTTCCGCACCCTAGCGCGGGCGCCGTGCTGCGACCAGAGGTGCGGCGACGCCGTACGGGCGCCGGGTTAGGCTCCCTCGGGTGAGCGCCCTTTCGAGCTTCGCTCCGTCGGTGCCGGTGGCCGACAACCTCCTCGCGGCCCGCGAGTTGATGGCATTCACGCTCGGCTTCCACATCATCCTCGCGTGCGTCGGCGTCGCGCTGCCGGCGATGATGCTGATCGCCGAGTTCAAGGGCCGTCGCAACGGCGACGAGGTCGCGCTCGACCTCGCCAAGCGCTGGTCGAAGGCGGCGGCCGTCCTGTTCGCCGTCGGTGCCGTGACCGGCACCGTCCTCTCGTTCGAGATGGGCCTGCTCTGGCCGCGGTTCATGGAGCGCTTCGGCGACGTCTTCGGGACCGGCTTCGCGATCGAGGGCATCTTCTTCTTCACCGAGGCGATCTTCATCGCGATCTACATCTACGGCTGGAAGCGGATCGACGGCTGGAAGCACTGGTGGACGGGCGTGCCGATCTTCCTCGCGGGGATCGGCGGCGCGTTCAGCGTCGTCGCCGTCAACTCGTGGATGAACCAGCCGCAGGGCTACGAGCTCGACGCCGCCGGGAACCCGATCAACGTCGAGCCGCTCACCGCCCTGTTCAACCCGGCGACGGCGTACGAGTTCCCGCACATGCTCCTCGCCGCCTACATGGTCGTCGGCTTCGGGCTCGCCTCGGTCTACGCGGTCGCGATGCTCCGGAACCCGGCGAAGCGCGACGACCGCCGCCACCGCCTCGGGCTGTTGATCCCGCTGACGGTCGCGGTGATCCTGACGCCGATCCAGCTCTTCGTCGGCGACACGGCCGCCCGCGGCGTCGCCGATCACCAGCCGTCGAAGTTCGCCGGATTCGAGTGCATCCAGGAGACCGGCCCCGACCAGACCGAGTGGATCGGCGGCATCTGCACCGACGAGGGCGTCAAGTACGGCATCGGGATTCCCGGGCTCGACTCGTTCCTGGTCGGCTTCAGCACCGACACGGTCGTCACCGGCCTCGACCAGATCCCCGACGACGAGGAGCCTCCGGCGAACACGATGCTCCACCTCGCCTTCGACGCGATGGTCGGGATCGGCTTCGCGCTGCTGGCGCTCGGCGCCTGGTTCGGCTTCGCCTGGTGGCGGAAGCGGGACATCCCGGCCACGAAGTGGTTCCTGCGGGCGGTCGCGCTGAGCGGGATCGGAGCCGTGGTCGCGATGGAGGCGGGCTGGATCGTCACCGAGGTCGGGCGCCAGCCGTGGATCGTCTACGAGGTGATGCGGACCGAGGACGCCGTGACCGAGGCCGGAGGCCTCTGGTTCTGGTTCGGCGGCGCGGTCCTCCTCTACGGGACGCTGGGTGCGGTGGCGGCCTTCGCGCTGCGCCGGATCGCGCGGCGCGAGGAGCCGGGCGCCGACATCGCCGAGGGCGGCCCCTACGCGCCGCCGCCCGAACGGATCGGAGGGGCTGAACGGTGAGCAAGGCCGACGTCGTCGCGATCATCCTCGTCGCCGGGGCGACGCTTTATGCGACGTTCGGCGGCGCCGACTTCGGGGCGGGCGTCTGGGAGCTGCTGGCGCTCCGCTCCCGCGACCGCTCGCTGCGGGAGCGGGTCGAGCACCGGGTCACGCTCTCGCTCGGGCCGGTCTGGGAGGCGAACCACGTCTGGCTGATCTTCACGCTGGTCGTCCTCTGGACCGGCTTCCCCGACGCCTTCGCGCCGATCATGGAGACGCTCTATCTGCCGCTGGCGCTCGCCGCGCTCGGGATCGTCCTCCGCGGGTCGGGCTTCGCCTTCGGCCACACCTTCGCCGAAGCGGGAGCCCGACGAGCGAACGCCGTCTTCGCCGTCTCGTCGCTGATCACGCCGTTCTTCCTCGGCTGCGTCGTCGGGTCGATCGCCGCCGGGGACGTCGAGGCCGGCGGCACCGGGACCGCATTCGGCTGGGTCGGGCCGCTGCCGATCCTGATCGGCGTCCTCTTCGTCTCGAGCTGCGCCTACATCGCGGCGGTCTTCCTGCTCGACGACTGCCGGCGGGCGGGCGACGACGACCTCGAGCCCTACTTCCTGCGGCGCTCGATCGCCGCCGCGGTCGTCACCGGGGTCCTCGCCGCGGCCGGGCTCGTCGTCCTCCGCGCCGACGCCCGGCCGATCTTCGACGGCCTGCTCGACGAGGGGCTGCCGTTCGTGATCGCCTCGGCCCTGCTCGGCCTGCTGACCCTCGCCGGGCTGCTGCGCGGCTGGTCGCGGGCCCTGCGGCCGCTCGCGATCGGGGCGGTGGTCGCGGTCGTCGCCGGCTGGGCGGTCGCCCAGTATCCGTACCTGCTCCCGGAGACGCTGACGGTCGAGCAGGGTGCCGGCGACGGCGCCACCCTGACCGCCTTGATCGTCGTCTTCGTGGCGGCCCTGCTGATCGTCGGCCCGGCGCTCGTGCTGCTGTTCCGGCTCGCCCAGCGCCAGGCCCTCGAATAGCGGCGCGCTCGTTGCCGCCGACGGGCGGCTCCGGGTACCCTGATCTTCGTGAGCAGCACCCACGCCACCGACGCCGAAGAGGAGTACCTGCAGTCGCTGTTCTGGCTGCAGGAAGCGGATCTGCCGATGACCGGGGCCAACGTCGCCCGCGCCATGCAGCTCTCGCCGCCGACCGTCCACGAGATGATCGGCCGCCTCGTCGACGACGGCTACATCGCCCGCAAGCCGGACAAGTCGCTCGAGTTCACGGCCGAAGGCAAGGAGCACGCCGAGGCGATCGTCAGCCGCCACCGGCTGATCGAGCGATTCCTCACCGACGTCCTCGGCATCCCCTGGGACGAGGTCCACGAGGAGGCCGAGCGGATGGAACACGCGATGTCGCCGCGGATGGAGGAGCGGATGATGGCCGCCATCGGCGATGCCAAGACCTGCCCCCACGGCCATCCGATCGTCCTCGGCGACCGGATCCGCGGCTCGCTCCTCGCCGACTGCGAGGTCGGGGCCAAGGTCCGGATCCTCCGATTCGAGAACGAGGCCGAGGAGCTCCTCCACTACCTCCGCGAGGCGGGCTTCGAACCCGGCATGGAGGCGATCGTGAAGAGCTCCGACGACGAGGAGGTCGTGATCGCCTCCGACGAGGGCGACCACGTCGTCTCCCACAGCGTCGCCGAGACGGTCTCGGTCGTGGCGGACCCGGCGCCGCCGCCGCGGGCCGCGCTGCCCGAGCAGCTCGTGCTTTCGCGCGACAAGTACGGCCGCTGATCAGCGTCGCCGCTCGCGGCAGCGCGTCAGCCGCTCGAGCAGACTCATCGGTACCTCCCCGGCCATCCGCCTGTAGCCGGAGTCGTCCGGGTGCACGGGGTCGGACATGTGCCTCGCGAGGCCGGACGCCGGATCGACTGGGTCGGCAAGGGCGCGGGCGAAGTCCACGACCCGGGCACGACGCTGTCGGGCGATCCACTCGTTGACCTTCAGCCGAGCCGCCTCATCACCGTAGGTCCGCGATGTCGGGGTCAGGGTTCCGAGGATCGGAAGTGCTCCGGCACGGCTGACCCTGGCCGTCATCCGCCGCAGTCCGGCGATCACCTTCGCTGCCGGAACTCCGGCCGCGAGATCGTTGATTCCCTGCAGGATCAGGACTGCGCGGAGGCGCGGTTGGCTCAACGCATCCGGTCGCAGGCGCTCCAATCCGCTCGCGCCGCCGAACAGGTCCGCCTTACGGGTCACGAGGTTGCCGGAGATGCCCGCGTTGAGCACGGTCAGCGGCAAGTGGCGGCGGATGAGTCGCCGCTGAAGCTGGTCGGGCCAGCGGCGGTCGGCTCCGATCGTCGCTCCGAACCCGTCGGTGATCGAGTCCCCGAAAGCGACGATGGTGCCCTGCCGGCAGGAACGCCGGCGGACCTGGAGGGCGTCGACTGCGACCCAGGAGCCGATCACGTGTCTGAACGCCCGACCTGAACGGCGATCTGCGTAACTCCGCCCCCCCGGTTGGGTCACGTAGGCATGGTCGACCGCGATGGCGTGACGCGTGACCGCCGGATGGCGCCCGGGTAGGTATGTGCTCACCGCCAACCGTTCGAAGGCGGCTGCTCGAAGCCGGACGGGGTCACTGAAGCGCTGCTCACCCGTCGGGATCTTCAGACTCCGCCTGCCGTCGAACCGCAGCCTGCGAAGACTGCCGGGCTTGATCTCGGCACCACCCGCAGACCGGCCGATCGTCGCGGGCCCGATCCTCAGCGGAGCGTCACCCAACCGGTTGGAGAACCCGACCCGAAAGACGGCCCCTCCCCGATGCGGCGCGACGATCACCCGTGCGGTTCTCCGGCCGTAGTCGATCGTCCGATCGACATCGGATGGGGCTGCGCCCCAGCTCGCCGCCCAGTGGACTGCCGCCGAGGTCCGAGCCGGACAGAATGCCGCGACCGCCAGAACGAGCAGGCCGGCGGCCAGCCAGCTGCGCATCGCGCCGGTCGTCGACCGTTCTTGCCGGAGATGTACGTCCACGGGGCCGCGTGAAGCTACCAGCGCGACACCCGATCCCGCGCCGTTGCCGGTGACGACCGGGGCCGGCCCTCAAAGACCCGAGCCCGCCGGAAACGGGGCGGGCTCGGGGACTTCCTGTGGGGCAGGAGAGCGCCGGCTCGGAGAGGAGGGCCGGCGCGGCCTCAGCGCCCTTCGGCGCCAAGCTTGTTCCGGTCAGGCGACCTTCTGTTCCTCCGTGGACGGCTCGCCGCAGATCTGGCGGAGCCGGCGGTAGAGGCGCTCGTCGCGCGGCTTGCTCGCCGGCGCGGTCCGGCGGGCGGACGCCTCGTGGTCGCGGACGGCGGCAGCCAGGGCGTAGAAGCGGCGCTCCATGTTGCGCCGCGTCACCTCGGCGCGCTGACCCTCCGGGATCCCCTCGAAGAAACTGATTGGCATGGCATCCTCCATACGACCTTTGTTTACCAGAATACTCGACAATAGCGCATCTGTCTTAAGAGGCGCTAACAAGTTGCGAATCGCAAGTGATTTTTCGGTGAAGGGGTCGGCGGCGCTGTCAGCGAAGGCCCTGCGTGGGGACAGGCGAACCTAGGTTTGGCTGTGAGGGGTCCTGGCGGACAATCCGTCGCCGCCCGATGGCGCGAAACTTCCCTCAGGGGTAAGTAACGCGCCATCCACCCCGGTCGACCCAGCCAGAAAACGCCCCGCCCTAGTCCCCCCTCTCAGCCGAACCAGCGCCCGCCGGTCTGCGGGCCCCGGCGCGAGCCCACGCCGAGAGGTGAACTAGGCGCGGACGGTCGCCAGGGCCCGGGCCAGGCGGGCGATGCCCTCGCCCACGTCGCCGGGCGGGACCGGGGCGAAGGAGAGTCGCATGCTGTTGCTGCCGCCCTCGATCATGAAGTCGGGGCCGGCGACGAAGGCGACGCCCTCGTCCTTGGCCGGGGCGAGCATCGCCCGCGTGTCGGTGCCCTCGGCGAGGTCGAGCCAGAGGAAGTAACCCCCGCCGGGGACGACGAACTCCGCCTCGGGGATCTGCTTGCCGAGCTCGAGGACGACCGCGTCCCGGCGCTCGGCGAGCGACTCGTTGACGAACTCGATGTTGCGATCGAGGGCGCCCGAGCGGCAGAGCTCGAGGACGATCGACTCCGCGAGCATGTTCGGCGAGATGTAGGTCTCCGACGCACCCTTGGCGAGCGTCTTGATCTCGGCCTCGGGCCCGATCAGGTAGCCGACGCGGACGCCGGGACCGACGGTCTTGGAGAAGGACGAGGCGTGGACGACCTTCGCGTCGGTGCCCTCGGCGAGCTCGAGCATCGTCACCAGCGGCTCACCGCCGAAGCGGACCTCGCGATAGGGGTCGTCCTCGAAGATCCAGAATCCGTGCTCGGCGGAGAGCTCGACCAGGCGCCGGCGCTTGGCCTCCGAGAGCGTGCAGCCGGCGGGGTTGTGGAAGTTGGGAATGATGTGGACGAGCTTCGGGCGGTGCCCGTCGGCGAGCGCCTGCTCGAGGCCCTCGACCTCGATCCCGTCGGCCTCGAGCGGGATCCCGATCCGGTCGACGCCGAGCTTGTCGAGCATCAGCAGCGTCCGGTCGTAGGAGGGCTGCTCGACGACAACCTCGTCGCCGGGCGCGAGCAGGGCGCTGAACAGCATCCAGCCCGCCTCGAGCGAGCCGTTGGTGACCATGACCCGCGCCGGGTCGACGCCGCCGTGGCGCCGGCCGATCCACTCGCAGAGCCCGGGATGGCCGATGCCGGTCCCGTAGGAGAGGGCGCGAGTGGCGTCCTCGGTCAGCGCCGTCTCGGCGGCGAGCTTGACCGCGTCGACGGGCAGCAGGTCGGCGCTCGGCGCGCCGCGGGCGAATGAGATCGTCTCGGGCATCGAGAGGCGAGTATAGGCGGGAGGGGTTGAGGCCCCGCGATGAGTTCTGGGACCCTGCGCGGTCTCGGTATGCGTAACCGGAACCGAAGGAGGAGATGATGGGAAGGATCGTGGTGACCGAGTTCATTTCGATGGACGGAGTGATGCAGGCGCCCGGCGGCGAGAAGTTCAAGTACGAGGGCTGGACCTTCGATTTCGACCGCGGTGAGGGCGGCGGGAAGTTCAAGGCTGAGGAGCTCTTCGATGCCGAGGCCCAGCTGATCGGCCGGGTCACCTACGACAGCTTCGCCGGCGCTTGGCCACAGTACGAGGAGGAGTGGGAGGGCGAGATGAAGGAGTTCGCCCGCCGCTTCAATTCGATGCCCAAGTACGTGGTCTCGTCCACCCTCGTCGATCCGGAGTGGACCAACTGCACGGTTATCGACGGCAGCGGCGACGTCCCCGGCCAGGTTGCGAGCCTGAAAGAGCAGGTCGACGGGAACATCCTGCTCGCGGGCAGTCGCCGGCTCGCTCAGGAGCTGCTCGAGCACGACCTCGTCGACGAGCTGCGGCTGATGGTCTTCCCGGTCGTCCTCGGCACCGGTGACAGGCTGTTCGGCGAGTTCAGCGACAAATCGACCTGGAAGCTCGTGGAGAGCAACCCGGTCGGGTCCGACGGAGTCCTGACCCTGGTCTACCGGCGGGCTTGAGCCGCGTCAGCGGATGATCTCGGCGGCGATGCCGGCCGCCTCGCTCGGGCTTCGCCCGACCTGCACGCCCTTGGCCTCGAAGGCCTTCTTCTTCGCCTCCGCGGTGCCGGAGGAGCCGGAGATGATCGCGCCGGCGTGGCCCATCTGCTTGCCGGGCGGGGCGGTGAAGCCGGCGATGTAGGCGACGACCGGCTTGGTCACGTGCTCGGCGATGTAGTCGGCCGCGCGCTCCTCGGCGTCGCCGCCGATCTCGCCGACCAGCACGATCAGCTCGGTCTCGGGGTCGTTCTCGTAGAGCTCGAGGATGTCGATGAAGTCGGAGCCGACGATCGGGTCGCCGCCGATGCCGACGATCGAGGAGTTGCCGAGGCCGGCCTGCTTGAGCTCGTTGCCGATCTGGTAGGTCAGCGTGCCCGACTTCGAGACGACGCCGATCGAGCCCTGGGAGAAGAACTGGGCCGGGATGATCCCGACGTTGGCCTTGCCGGGCGACAGCGCGCCGGGGCAGTTGGGGCCGATCAGCCGGACGCCGGCCTCCTTCGCCTTCCAGTAGGTCGGGAGCATGTCGTGGACCGGGATCCCCTCGGTGATCGCGATGACCGTCTCGATGCCGGCGTCGATCGCCTCGTTGATCGAGGCGGCGGCGAACCGGGCCGGCACGAAGACCATCGAGGTGTTGGCGCCGGCCTCGTCGACGGCCTCCTTGACGGTGTCGAAGATCGGCACTCCCTCGACGTCCTGGCCGCCCTTCTTCGGCGTGACGCCGGCGACCAGGTCGGTGCCGTAGTCGCGGTTGCGAAGCCCGTGGAAGCTGCCCTCGCGACCGGTCAGGCCGGAGACGACCAGCTTGGTGTCGTTGCCGACGATGATGCTCATGCGGAGCCCTTCGCGAGGGCGACGACCTGCTCGGCGGCGCCGAGCATCGTCTCCGCGTTGTGGAGGCCCTCGAGGTTCGCCTCCGCGAGCAGCTTCAGGCCCTCTTCGGAGTTGGTGCCGTCGAGGCGGACGACCAGCGGCACGTCCATGTCGACGCGCGAGTAGGCCTCGATGATCCCTTTGGCGACCTCGTCGCAGCGGGTGATCCCGCCGAAGATGTTGAAGAGCACCGCGTCGACCTTGTCGTCGGAGGTGATGACCTCTAGGGCGTCGACGATCGCATCGGCCTTCGAGCCACCGCCCGCGTCGAGGAAGTTGGCGGGCTTGCCGCCCGCGTTGGCGACGACGTCGAGCGTCGACATGCAGAGCCCGGCGCCGTTGCCGAGGATGCCGACGTTGCCGTCGAGCTTCACGTAGGTGAGGCCCCTCTCCTTGGCCATCCGCTCCTGGGGGTCCTCGGGCGGGTCCTCGACCGCAGCCAGTTCCTCGTGGCGGAAGAGGGCGGCGCCGTCGATCGTCACCTTCGCGTCGAGCGCGACGACCCGGCGGTCGGAGGTGACGATCAGCGGGTTCACCTCGATCAGGGTCGCGTCGAAGTCGTTGAAGGCGCCGTAGAGCTTGACGAGGTTCTCGGCGACGGCCTCGACCACGTCCTCGTCGATGCCGGCGTCGACGGCGAGCGAGGCGGCATCGTCGTGCTTCAGGCCCAGCAGCGGGTCGACGTGGAGGCGGACGAGCGCGTCGGGGTCGCTCTCGGCGATGGCCTCGACGTCCATCCCGCCCATCCGCGAGAGGATCACCAGCGGCATCTTCGCGGAGCGGTCGAGGATTATCGAGGCGTAGTACTCGGCGTCGATCTCGGACGCTTCCTCGACCCAGACCTTGTGGACCGGGAAGGGGCCCTCGCCGTGCGGGCCGACGATGTCCATGCCGAGGATCGCGTCGGCATGCGCGCGGGCCTCGTCGCCGTCCTTGGCGACCTTGATCCCGCCGGCCTTGCCGCGGCCCCCGATCAGCACCTGGGCCTTGATCACGCACGGGTAGCCGATCCGCTCGGCGACGGCGACCGCGTCAGCGACCGTGTCGGCCGGCTCCCCCCTCGGCACGGTGACTCCGGCACGGGAAAAGAGTTGCTTGCCTTGGAATTCGAGAAGGTCCATGTTTAGGTGCTGGTCAGGCCGTCCGCAGGAGGGCGGCGGGGAACCCTAACGGAATGCGTGGGAAACCCGGGGGAAGGTCTCGGGGCCCGAGTCCGGAAACCCGGGTGGCAGCCGGATTACGGACGCAAGATCGGGGTATTGCAGATCACAGACGGGACAAACACAGAAGGGAAAGCCATTCATATGAGTACATGGACGTTCATCACCAACCATGCCCGGGTGATGATGGTGATCTCGCAGGATCCGACGGTTCGGCTCCGCGACATCGCCTCCACCCTGGACATCACCGAGCGCGCAGCGCAGCGGATCGTCACCGAGCTGGTCGACGAGGGCTACCTCAGCCGCAAGCGCGAGGGGCGCCGGAACACCTACACGGTGCATCCCAACAAGACGCTTCGTGCCGCGCCCGCAACCAGCACGCAAATCGGCGAGTTCATCGAGCTGCTGCTCGCGAACGAGAAGCCGCTCGCACTCGCCAGCTGACCCGCAGGGGGGGTCGGCCGGGGCCGGACGGCGCGGGATGCCATAATCCCGCGCCGTCATGCCCCTACCGAAGCGCAGCGAGATCGAATGGGTGACCGTGGATTGCTACGGCACCCTGATCGATTGGGACAAGGGAATCTCCGATGCCTTCAAGCGAGAGGCTGAGGAGGACGGGCTCACGCTCGACGTGAAGAGCCTCCTGCACCGCTTCTACGAGATCCAGTACGAGGTCATGGCCGGCTCCTACGAGCTCTACGCCGAGGTCCTGCGCCGTGCCACCGTCAAGGCCGCCGGCGAGGTCGGCTGGAGCCTCGAGCCCTCCCGCGCCCAGTTCCTGCCCGACTCGATCGGCGACTGGCAGCCCTTCCGCGAGTCCAACGCCGCAATGGACCGGCTCGGGCAGAAGTACAACCTCGGGATCGTCTCCAACATCGACGACAAGCTGCTCGGCATCTCCCGCCGCCATCTGCGCACCGAGCTGGATCTCGTCGTCACCGCCCAGCAGGTCCGCAGCTACAAGCCCGAGCCCGCTCACTTCAAGGAGTGCGCGCGGCGGATCGGCAAGAAGAAGGGCTGGGTACACATCACCAGCGGCCACTACACCGACGTCGAGCCGCTGGTGAAGATGCGTGTCCCCGTGATCTGGATCAACCGGCGCGGCGAGAAGCTCGAGAGCGGCGCGAAGAAGCCCACCGTGGAGGTCAAGAACCTCCGCGACGCCGCCAAGAAGCTGGGCTGCTGAGGACCGGCGTGGGGCTCGAGTCCCCGCTGCGGCGCCTCCTGCCGGACTCCGGCGAGACGACGGTGGGCGAGCTGCTCGAGGACTACGGCCCCGGCGACCACGCTCCGTCCGGACGCCCCTTCGTCTTCACGAACTTCGCCCTCACGGTCGACGGCCACGCCACGATCGACGGACGGTCGGGGGCGATCGGCTCCGATACCGACACCGCAATGCTCGTCGGCCTTCGCACCCACCCTGACGCGGTGATGATCGGCGCCGGAACCCTGCGGGCCGAGGGCTATGGTCGCGTCGTCTCCGATCCCGCCAAGCGCGAGCTGCGCGAGCGCCGCGGCCTCTCCCCCGACCCGCTCATGGTCGTCGTCAGCAACCGGCTCGAGATCCCCTGGGATGCGCCGCTGTTCAGCGAGGGCGCCGGCGAGGTCCTGATCTTCACCGCATCCGATCGCGAGGCCCCCGCGACCGCGACCCCGGTCGAGATCGTCCGGCACCCGAGCCGCGTCGACCTGGTCGCCCTCCTGGCGGAGCTCCGCGACGAGCGCGGCATCCGTTCCCTGCTCTGCGAGGGCGGCCCGACCCTGCACGGAGAGCTGCTCGCGGCCGGGCTCGTCGACGAGCTCTTCGTCACCCGCTCGCCGCGGATCGCCGGCGGCACCGGGCCCGGCCTCGCCGAGGGGCTCGAGGCCCATACTCGCAAGCTCGATCTGCGCTGGCTCTGCGAGTCGGGCGGCGAGCTCTACGCGCGTTACGCCGCGACCGCATAGGACCTCGACCTAAGCCGGCAGCCGGCCCTGCTCGCCGACCCGCGTCTCGCCGCGCTGCAGCATCCGCATCCCGAGGATCGCGGCAGCGAAGAACGACGCGGCCGCGAGCGAGACCTGGAGGCTGACGATGCCCTCCTCGCTCCAGTAGACGTCGCGGAGGTCGAGCAGCAGCGCGGCCTCGTCGAAGGTCAACCCGACTCCGATGCCGAACGGGACCGCCAGCGTCGTCTCGATCCGCTCGTCGTCGCTGATCAGGCCCGCCGCCCCGGAGGCGAACGCGAGCAGGATCCCGGGGACGAAGTGGTGGATGTGGCGGCCGCCGACCCGGACGTTGCCGAACGGCCACCAACCCTCGCGGATCCCGAGGGTCGAGACCCGGGCGAAGAGCGAGGCGCCGACGAACCCCGCGAAGAGGTTGAACATCGCGGTCTCCTCGCGCGAGGCGGTGCGGTAGCCGGTGACGGCGACCCTGACCGTGTCCTGGGAGGCGAGGCCGGCGAGCTCGAGCGCCTCGGCGGTCGACTCGGCGCGCGGAAGCACGTGCGGGTCGTCGGGATGCCGGGCGGCGATCCGCCCGCGGTAGCGGCGCAGGAGCTCGCCGAGGATGACGGCTCCGGTCGCGATGGCTGCGGTCGGCCCGAGGATCCGCGTCAACCGGTCCTCGAATGCGCGCAGCTTGCTCCGCCGGCGCCCGAACATGGTCAGAGCAGGACGACGTTGTCGGCGTCGAGGTCTCGGGTGACCCCGCGGAAGTCGACCACCAGCGCTGCGGCGGAGACGAGTTCTGCGTAGTCGACCTCGGGGTGGGCGGTGACGATCGCGACGGCGTCGACGGCGGCCGCGTCGCCCGGTGAGGCCGACGTGAGTCCACGCTCGGGCAGCTCGGGCACGTGGGGGTCGTGGTAGCTGACCTCGGCACCGAGCTCGCGCAGGTGGTCGATGATCTTCAACGCCGGTGATTCGCGGAGATCGGCGACGCCGGACTTGTAGGCGACGCCCGAGATCAGCACCTTGGAGCCCTTGACCGCGAGCTCGCGGTCATTGAGCGCACGTTGGATCTTGCTCACGCAGAACGACGGGTGGGACTGGTTGATCTTGCCGGCGAGTTCGACGAACTCCGT
>JADFCZ010000037.1 GCA_018263295.1 Conexibacter sp. | reverse complement strand
CCCATCCCCGGCCCGGGCTCGAATCGCATGAACCCGAACGGCTTGGTCGCCGACGCGTCGATCACCTCCCAGATGTCGATGTCGAGCCGGTCCGTGAGCTGGGCGAGCTCGTTGACGAGGGCGATGTTGACCGAGCGGAAGATGTTCTCGAGCAGCTTCGAGAGCTCGGCCGCCTCGGGCGAGCTGACGGGCACGACCTCGTCGCAGATCTCGCCGTAGAGAGCGGCGGCACGCTCGAGACATGCGGCCGTCATCCCACCGACGACCTTCGGCGTCGTCGCGACGGTGTGGTTGCTGCGGCCCGGGTCGATCCGCTCGGGCGAGTAGGCGAGGAAGAACCCCTCGCCTACCGTGAGGCCACTCCGCTCGAGCCGCGGCAGGAGCTCTTCGCGGGTCGTCCCCGGGTACGTCGTCGACTCGAGGACGACGAGCTGGCCCTCGCGGAGGACCGAGGCGATCGTCTCCGCCGACTCGCGAACGTAGGTCAGGTCGGGCTCACGCTCGGCGACGAGCGGGGTCGGCACGCAGACGATCACCGCGTCGCAGCCGGCGAGCACGGCGGGATCGGTGTCGGCGGAGAACCGGGCGCCGATCTCCGCAAGCTGTTCGGACGGCACGTCCTCGATGTCGCTCTCGCCGCGGCTCAGCCGATCGATCCGGCCGCGGTCGACGTCGTAGCCGGCCACGTCGTGACCGACCCGCGCGAACTCCACCGCGAGCGGCAATCCGACGTATCCGAGACCGACGATTCCGACTCTCATCGCATGCAGTCTAGGTGGGCTGATCGGTCCGACCGGCCGCCACCGCGCCCGCTGAAGGTAAACTTCTCCTCAATGCGGCACCTCATCGGACGCGCCCTCATCCCCGCCGTCGCCGGCGTCGCCTGCGCTCGTCACCTCGCCTGGTACGTGAGCTACCAGATGTCCGGCGAAGCCCGGAGCTGACCCCGGAGCCGTGCGAGTAGCCGTCGCCGGGGCCACGGGCGTTCTCGGTCGCGCCGTCATGCCCCGCCTGCGCGCGGCCGGTCATGAGGTCCGCGGGTTCGCCCGCCGTCCTCCCGTTGACGCTCCCGACCTCGTCCCACTCGACCTCCTCGATCGCGATGCCGTCGTCGCCTTCGTCGCCGAATGGCGCCCGGACGCGATCCTGCACATCGCGACGGCGATCCCGGCCGATCTCAGTCCGCGGCATGCCGTCGAGCAGTTCGGGCCGACGAACAGGCTCCGCAGGGAGGGCACCCGGAACCTCGTCGCCGCGGCCGAGGCAGCCGGCGGTGCCTGGCTGATCGGGCAGAGCATCGCCTTCGTGAACGTGCCCGGCCCGGGTCTCGCCGACGAGGAGACGCCGCTCCGCGACGATCCCGGCGACATCCTCTCGCTCGCGGCCGGTCCGGTGGCCGAGCTCGAGCGGCTGACGCTTGGGACCGGAGGCACCGTGCTGCGCTTCGGCCAGTTCTACGGGCCGGGGACGGCGTTCGCGCCGGACGGCGGCATGAGCCTCGGCGCCGCGGCCGGGAAGCTGCCCGTGCTCACCCGCCACGGCCGCTCCTCGGTCTTCTCGCTGATCCACGTCGACGACGCCGCCGACGCGGTCGTCGCCGTCCTCCGCGTGGGCGCCCGCGGCGTCTTCAACGTCGTCGACGACGAGCCCGCCGACGCCGGCGCGGTGCTGCCCGTCCTCGCAGCCGCGCGCGGCGGCCGGCGCCCGCGCCGGATCCCGGCCTGGCTGGCCCGGCCGGTTGCCGGCGCCTACGGCGTCGCCTTCATGTGCGACCTCCGCGGCGCGTCGAACGCGAAGGCGAAGGCCGAGCTCGGCTGGAAGCCTTCGATCCCGAGCTGGCGGGAGGGCTTCAGCCGCGACTAGTCGC
>JADFCZ010000036.1 GCA_018263295.1 Conexibacter sp. | reverse complement strand
GTGAGAGGCCCCTGAGGAGTGGGCGATGTAGGGCTCGAACCTACGACCTTGAGATTAAGAGTCTCCTGCTCTACCAACTGAGCTAATCGCCCGGGGCCGGTGATGGTAGCGAGAGCGGGCGGGCCGGTGATGGCCCGGCCGCGGGTCGCCGAAGGGGCTCGCTCAGCCGCCGGGAATCGGCTGGGTGCTGCCGAGCCCGCCGAGCGGGTCCTGGAGCTGCGACTGGTCCGGAGCGCTCTGCTTGATCCCCTTCTGGATCGACTCGCCCTGCGCCTTCGCCGATTTGATCTGCTGCTTGGCCTGGTTCTTCGAGGTCGAGTCCGGCGCCTCCTGGAGCGCCTTCTGCTCGGCCTCCGCGCCGGCCTTCTGGTCGCCGGCGAAGTAGGCGTAGGTGGCGAGTTGCAGATAGGTGCCGAAGCTCGGCCGCGCGTCGGCGACGACCTGCGCGGCGTTCTGGGCCCCGTCGAGATCCTGCTGGACACGGGCGACGTCGGTGCCGGCGAGCGCCGAGTAGGCCTGGAGCATCAGCGTCGCGACGCCGTCGTCGACCTGCTTCGGATTCGTCTTCTCGTAGCGCTCCCAGGCATCGGTCGCTTCGCGGTAGCGCGAGAGCGTCTCGTCGGTGAAGGTGACCTGACCCTGCGAGTCCTGCTCCGTGGCCGCCTGGCCGGCGAGGAAGTTCGTCCGCGCGAGCGTGACCAGAGCCTTCTCGTCCTTCGGGTCCGTCTGCAGGGTCTCCTCGGCACGCTCGATCTGCGCGTCGTACTGCGGCGAGGATGAGCCGCCGTCGCCGCCGATGCCGAACGCATCGAAGATGCCGCCGGAGGTGGCGCCGCCGATGCCGAAACCGACCAGCGCGACCGCCATCAGGAACGCCAGGCAGACGTAGATGACCTGGATCAGGCGCTTCCGCTTACCGCCGAGCTCGAAAAGCATGCCGGGGAGCCTAGCCGGTCGATTCGACCGGGGGTTCAGCAGGTTCGACTGCCCGTTCGTCGCTTTCGGAAGCTCTTCCGAGGAACCGGGCGAGGACGAGGCTGAACTCGAACAGGAGGATCAGCGGCAGCATCGAGAGCAGCATCGTGATCGGGTCGGTGCCGGGCAGGAGCATGGCGAGGACGGCGATGATCAGGATCGCGTAGCGCCGGTTCTTGGCGAGCTGCTCGGGAGTGACGATCCCGAGCCGGGTGACCGCGAGGATCCCGATCGGTATCTGGAAGAGGATGCCCACCGACATCAGCGTCAGCGAGAAGAAGCTGTAGTACTCGCGGGCCCGGATCTGGATGTTGAACTGGTCGTCGTTGAAGTTGAGGAGGAATTTGATCGCGGCCGGGACGACGACGAAGTAGGCGAACACGACCCCGGCGATGAACAGCAGCGGGACGGTCAGCAGGATCGGCAGGATCACCTTCTTCTCGGTCGGCGTCAGCGCCGGGAGGATGAAGGCGTAGGCCTGGTAGAGCAGGATCGGCAGCGTCAGCAGGATCGCGCTGTAGAGGACGAGCGTCAGCGTCGTCAGGAACGGCTCCGAGGGCGAGAACGTCAGCGGCTCGACGTTGTCGGGCAGCGGCTCGTTGGCGATGTCGAGCAGCAGGTGGTTCTGCCAGAAGCAGAAGATCGAGACGACGACGAGGGCGATGCCGCAGACGATCAGCCTGCTGCGGAGCTCGTCGAGGTGCTCGACGAGCGTCATCCGGTCGTCGAAGCTCGCTGCCTTGATCTTCGCCACGATTCAGCTCCCGTCCCGGTCGGCGTTCGCCACCGGAACGGTCAGGAGGACGGGCGTCCGGCGGGCTCGGCGTCGTCGGCGGGCTCGGCGTCGACGGGCTCCTCCTCGGCGACTCCGTCGTCGATGGTCTGGGGCAGCTCCTCGTCGTCCTCGTCGTCCTCGTCCTCGCGGTTCTCGCCGCTGACCGAGGACTTGAACTCCCGCAGCCCGTCGCCGATCGAGCGCCCGAGTTCCGGCAGCCGCTTCGGGCCGAAGATGATCAGCGCGATGATCGCGACGATCGCAAGTTCGAGTGGGCCGATGTTCGGCATAACCCGATGATCGTAGCCGAGGTGGACCGCGAGCCCGCCGACTGAGCCGCCGCTGGGCGGCGACTCACCAGATCCGGAAGGACCGCTTCTTGGCCTTCGAGGTGTTGTGCGACTTGTCGATGACCCGGAATTCGGCCACATAGCGGCCGGCCTTCGGCTTGAAGTTGGGCTTGCGCTTGCCGATCCGGGCCCGGTTGTAGCCGACGTAGGACTTGTAGGTGGCCCAGCCGGCGAAGCGCTCCTTACCTTTGTTGCTCAGCCGGTAGTACTCGACGTCGAGCTTGCCGCCCTCGTTCAGCGAGTAGCGCAGCGGCGAGCCGCTCGGGCCGAACTTGCGCGCGAGTTCGAGGCCGCGCATCTTCGGTGCCTTCAGGTCGACATTGCTCTTCGGCACCGGGTCGGGCTCGGAGTCGGGGTCGCCGGGCGAGTTCGAGACCACCACGGTGCCGGCGACCAGCGAGTGGATCTTGCACTGGAAGTGGTAGATGCCTGGCTGTTCGAACGTGAGCTGGTAGTTGTCGCCGATGTTGTGCTGCGGAAGCGAGCCGGGGTCGGAGTCCCACTGACCCGCATTCGGCGGCTGGCCGGTGACCGAGTGCATCGTGTCGGGCCCGGTCCAATACCAGGTGACGTGCTCACCAAGGTCGAGGTTCAGGTCGCTGTCGGACCATTGATAGTCGCTGATCGAGACCCGGCGGTTCGATGCGTCGGCGGCGGCCGGGAGCCCGAGCAGAAGGGTCGCCAGGAGGACCAGCGCGAGGCCCGCGCGCCTCATTCGACGATGTACCAGCCACTCATCCCGGCGACGATGTGGCTCCAGACGTGGCAGTGGTAGAGCCAGCGGCCCGGGTTGTCCTCGGTGAAGCGGGCGGTGATCACGTCACCGGGCCCGAGGGTGACGTTGTCGACCGTCGGCCCGCCGATCGGCGGGATCCAGCGGTGACCGTGGATGTGGAAGGTGTGGAAGTAGTCGTCGACGGCATAGACGTACCAGGCGACATCGTCGCCGACGTTGGCCTTGAAGTTCGGCGTGTTCCCCGTATAGGCCTTGCCGTTGATGCAGTAGAAGGGCTGGCTGAGTCCGGTCGCCGCCGGCTGGAAGGAATGGAAGCCGACGAAGAACTCCTTGTCGGGCCGCGGCTTGTTGGGATCGCGGACGATGATCGGCCCGAACAGGCCCTTGTAGACGGGCAGCGGCTCGCTCGGACCGTGGTCGTGATACCACCAGGCGCCCTCCGAGGTCGGAACCGCCTCCCAGATGTAGGTGACCTCGTCGCCCTTCTGGACGAATCCGCCGGGATCCGTGTACTTGCCCTTGTAGGCGCCGTCCATGTCGATCGAGTACTGGAGGCCGTGCGGGTGCATCGTCACCGGGGTGCCGAGCTTGCTCCGGAAGTGGACGGTGATCGTCTCGCCGATGTTCGCCTCCAGCAGCGGCCCCGGCACCTTGGCCGGGCCGAGCGGCTGAGCGAAGTTGGCCGAGTAGGAGCGATAGCCCCACGCCTTGAACTTCGTCTTCCCCTTGACCTGGACGCCCATCATCTGGTCGCGGCCGGTGGGGACGATGTCCCACTTCATCTCCTCCGCCTGGATCCAGTACTCGTTCGTGCTCGCCGCCTTGGCGAGCAATGTCGCGGAGCCGGGCGCGACGCCGCCGTTGGCCCGCGCGGCGGCGACCTTCGGCGGCACCTCGAGGCCCTCGTTGAGGGTCGCGACGGAGACCTCTTCGTTGGTGCTGAACCGCTTGCCGGCCAGCGTGCAGAGCAGGAGCCCCGCCCCCGCCTCGGCGACGAAGGCGCGCCTACCGATCGGGGGAAGGCTCATCTCTGCAGCACTCCAGTGGCGTCTACTTGTTGACCTTGACGGTCATCTGCATGACGGTCGGATGGATCGTGCAGATGAACTTGTAGGTCCCCGGCTTGTTGAACGTCGGCTTGAAGTTGATGCCGATCGACCCGGCCGCGGACATGTTGCACTTCGTGATCTTGCCCTTGGCGCAGGGCTTCTTCGACTTCTTGACGCCCTTCGGGCCCTTCTTCATCACCACGTTATGCGTGTTCAGGTTGTTCTTGTCCCACTTGAACGCGACGTCCTTGTTCTTCTTGACCTTGACATTGGTCGGCGAGTAGTAGTCGTCGACGACCTTGACCTTCTTGGTCTTGCCCGCGACGCCTGCTGCCGGCATCGCGAGGGTGAGGGCCGCAATCAGGGCAGCGGCGACCACAAATGTGCGTTTCATCTCTGCTTCTTTCCTCTTCTTCTAGGTCTTACGGGCAGACGGGCCCGGGGGTGATGTCGACCGGCTCGAAGTCCTCGAAGGCCGGGTGCGGGTGCTGGTTCCACGAGCACTCCTGGTTCTCCGGCGGGTTGTCATCCGACGAGCCGACGTACTCGATCAGCTCGGTGACGAGATCGAGGTCCCCGAAGCTCGTTCCGTTCGCGCCCGGCGTCGGGCCGGCCGGCGCGGGGCAGCTCGGGTACAGATCGGCGGTCGAGACCTGACCGCCCGGGTCCGGTGCCTTCGTCGAGCTGTCGTTGCCCGAGAAGCAGTTGGCGAGGCCCGACCCGTCGACCCAGAAGTCGATGTTGTTGGTGTCGGTGCCGTTGCGGCCCATCTCGTTGTTGAGTACCTGGTTGTTCTCGCTGATCGCGTCGTCGCCGTCGTTGAACGGGTCCGAGAACATCGCGACGCCCCACTTGAAGTTGCCGAAGATCTCGTTGTTCTTGACCGTCCAGCCGTTGGCGCCGAACAGGGCGACCCCGAGCCCGGTCGGGTACTGCAGGGTCACGCAATCGGGGCCGGGGCAATTCAGCTCACCGAGACCGTTCGAGACCGTCTGCACCGGCGATGCGTCCAGGAAGTAGTTGAAGTTGTTCCAGAAGATGTTGTTGTTCTGGATCACGCTGTCCCCGGTCGGCTCGAACGGCTCGGAGTCGAGCGTGTTCGGAACCAGCCCGACTCCGTTGTTGTAGAAGTTCGAGTTCTTGATGTTCATGTACTTCGAGTTCGTGCCTGAGTAGCCGAGCACGTTCTCGTAGCTGTCGACCTTGTTGATCACGGTCGTCTGGGGGTTGTCCTGGAACGGCGTGGCGCCCACGTAGTAGGCGGAGTCGCCATGGCCCCAGCCCTCGCCGCCGATGAACGCGCCGCCGACGCAGCCGAACGTGAAGAGCCCGTAGCTGCGGTTGAACGAGACGTCGACGTTCTTGCCGACCGGGTTCTTGCAGGTGTTCTTGTTGTCGTCGGTGTTGGTGTCGCGCCAGAAGACGCCGTTGGTCGCGAAGTTCCGGACCCACATGTTCTCGATCGTGACGTTCTTGGCGTCGTCGATCTCGATGCCGTTGTTGGCGATGCCGAGGCCGCCCGGGAGCTGGGCGTTCTTGCCCTCGAGGATCGTCTTCCTCGGCGTCTTGCCGGTGCCCTTGATCGTCAGCCCGTTGAACTTGGAGCCGTCGAGGACGACGCCCTCGACGTACTTGCCCGGCTTGACCTTGATCGTCTCGACCTTCTTGCTCTTGCCGGCCTTCTTGACCGCCTTCTGAATCTTGTTGTACTTGCAGCCGCGCTCGCAGACGGTGAGCGTCTTGCCCTTGTTCTTGTTCTTGCCGGCGACGGCGGAGGCGGGTACGGCGAGCATCGCGACGGCGAGGAGCGCGGTGGCGATACGGACGATCAAACGACGGTTCATGACTCTCCTGATTGGGCTGAGATGCGGCGGCCCTACCCGGCCGACCACGGACTTCAACAACCGGCTTGCACCGAAGTTGCGCTCCGACTGTAACCGAAGTGGCACGACCTCGTGCCGGTACTTCGGTCCCATCCTCGTCGCCTGCAGCCGCGGCCGCCTCACCCTCTCGGGGTGATCGGAGCGGGCGCCCTACTCGTCGAAGTACTGGGGATGCTGGTCCCGCAGGCGCGGGATCTCGCGCAGCACCATCCGCAGGTGGTGGCGCATCGCCGACTCGGCCGTGTCGGCTTCGTGCCGCTCGACCGCGCCGAGCACCTGCTCGTGCTCGGAGACCATCTCCTCGAGGTAGCTCGGCGCCGGCAGGCTCAGCCGCCGGACCCGGTTCAGATGCGGCTTGATCCGCTGCCCGAGGGTCCAGACGGCGGTGTGGCCGCTGAGGTCGCAGAGCGCGTGGTGGAAGTCGTCGTCGAGGACGTAGAAGGCGTCGTGGTCGCCGGCGCGGACCGCGCGGTGCTGGTTGCGGACGATCGCCTCGAGCTCGGCGATGTCGTCGGTGGTCGCGAGCTCGGCCGCCTTGCGGACCGCCGCGCACTCGAGCGCCTCGCGGACGAACTGGGCGTCGGTCACCGCCCGCGGGCTGATCGGCGCGACGAAGGTGCCGAGCTGGGCGACGATCTCGACCAGGCCCTCCTCCCGGAGCCGCGCCAGCGCCTCGCGCACCGGCGTCCGGCTGACGCCGAGCCAGGCCGCGAGCTCGTTCTCGGAGAGCTGCCTGCCGGGCTCGAACTCGGAGCGGACGATCGCATCGAGGATCGCCCCGTAGGCGTGGATCCGGGCCAGGGTCCCCTGCCGGCGCCGCGCCGTGTTGAGCTTGACGATGTTGGTCTCAGGCTCGGGCATGGGGCAGAGGTTAACCCGGCCGGTTCGGCTCACGCCGGGGCTCGTCGGCAGGGTGCGACGTGATTTGGCAGTGAGGGAGGGGACGCAAACGGCGCGGACGCTGTCGCCCCAGAGGTGGGTGGCAGGAAACGAACCCGTGAGGTGCGTTATCTGCCACCGAGCAACCAGCTCCCGAATCGCTCCCCGGCTGCGCTGAACACATATGTCATCCCGTCCCCGACCGCCCACTGACCGGGGAGACCGGACGGCGAAGCCGGAGGATCTCCCCGGAGTTATCTATCCCTTGTCGAAGTTCAAGTAGTACCTGGAGGCCGTCGGTTCCTCCTGGCCCTGGTACTTGCTGCCGGTCTCGTTCGAGCCGTAGGCGTGCTCGACCGGGCCGTCCATCCGCATGAAGGAGATCTGGCCGATCGGCATCCCGTGGTAGATCGTGATCGGGAGGTTGGCGACGTTGGAGAGCTCGAGGGTGAGGTTGCCCTCGAACCCGGCGTCGACGAAGCCGGCGGTCGAGTGGATCAGCAGGCCGAGACGGCCGAGCGAGCTCTTGCCCTCGAGCCGGGCGACGATGTCGTCGGGGAGCCGGACCCGTTCGAGGGTCTGGCCGAGGACGAACTCGCCGGGATGGAGGATGAACGGCTCGTCCCCGGGGACCGTGACGAGCTCGGTCAGGTCCTCCTGGCGCTTGCGCACGTCGATGTAGGGATGGCGGGCGTTGTGGAATACCCGGAACTGGCGGTCGACGCGCACATCGACGCTCGATGGCTGGATCAGCTCCGGATCGAAGGGGTCGAATGCGATCCGCCCGGAGTCGATCTCCTCGCGAATCGTGCGGTCGCTCAGCACCATCGCGGCCGGAGTCTATGCAAGGGGCCGTTGCGAGGCGGATGGACGAACGTCCAGACCGCCGGGGTGGCCATATGTGCGTCCACCGCGTTGCCGATGGGTTGCCGTGGCGATGGACGGATCCGAGCGACACCATCCCGAGAGGCAGCCCGCGAGCGTGGGCGGCGGCGCCGACGGCGTCGTCGATCTGCACGTCTGCCCCGAGTGCGCGTCGGGCCTCGTCCACCCCACCGACTGGATGCCGATGGACGATGCCCATTGGCGCGTCTCCCTCCGCTGCCCCGAGTGCGAGTGGCAGTCGGTCGGCCTGTTCGAGCAGGGCGTCCTCGACCGCTTCGACCAGATCCTCGACGCGGGCACCGACATCCTCTACGCCGACCTCCGCCGCCTCGAGCGCGTGAACATGGAGGCCGAGCTCCGGCGCTTCAACGAGGCGCTGGGCGAGGACCTGATCCTCCCCGAGGACTTCTAGGCGGGCTTTCGGTCCGAGGAGCATCGTCGCCTGTGGGTGGACTGTGGCTTAGGCAGTGAGCGCCACCCACGTTGCCGGTGGCAGAAAGCGCAACCGTGGGTAGCGTTTTCGACCACCGGCCGCGGACGCCTAGCTGTATCTCTCCACTACCCCGTCGGCGACCAGCTCGAGCATCTGCAGCTCCTCGCCGCCGACGCCGGAGGCGCGGAGTGCCTGCTTGGCGCGCTCGACCCGGTCCCGGGCCTCGCCGCGAACGCGCTCGGGGGCGCCGGTGGCGGCGATCCGGTCGCAGACCTGCTCGGCCGTGGCGGCGTCGAGCGCGCGGAGGTCGGTCTCGCGCAGGCTCGGGTCCGCATCGCGGGCGAGGATGAAGGGCAGGGTGACGGTGCCGTCGAGCAGGTCGGTGCCGCGGGCCTTGCCGGTCCGCTCGGGCGGGCCGACGACGTCGAGGACGTCGTCGAGGAGCTGGAAGGCGAGGCCGATCGCGCGGCCGAAGTCGAGGAGGGCCGCCTCCTCGGCGGCCGAACGCGAGGCGCCGATCACGCAGGCGCACTCGAACAGCGCCGCGGTCTTGAGCTCGCAGCGGAGCTGGTAGCGCTCGATCGAGACGCCGGTGTCGTAGGCGTCGCGGCGCTGGGCGAGCTCGCCGCGGGCGAGGGCGACCGACGCGTGCGCGAGCAGCTCGACCTGGCGGTCGGTGGCGGGGCGGCTCTCGCCATCCTCCCCGCCGTCGTCGGCGAGGACCGCGAACGCCCGCGAGAACAACAGGTCCCCGGCGGCGACCGCCCGGCGGCGGCCGGAGTTGGCGTAGACGGTCGGCACTCCGCGGCGGAGCGGAGCGTCGTCGAGGACATCGTCGTGGACGAGCGTCGCCATGTGGACGAGCTCGATCGCGGTCGCGGCGCGGATCGCCTCCAGGCCGGCGGAGCGTCCCGCGCAGAGCAGGACGAGCAGCGGGCGCATCCGCTTGCCGCCGGCGGCGAGGGTCTCGCCGGTGTCGCCGCCGAGCTCCGGGCCCCAGCCGGCGACCGTCTCGCCGAGCCGGCGCTCGACCTCGGTCATCCGCGCCGGCAGCCATGCCGACGCCAGGTCGGTGACGGCGGTGACCGGCTCGGGGGAGGAGCGCGTCATCGTGCTCACTCCGGCTTGCGCCCCGAGTGGATCGCGATGATCCCGCCGGCGAGGATCGTCCAGCGGATCCCCTGAAGCCCGGCGCCGTCCATGATCTCGCCGAGGCCCTGCGGCGAGGGGAAGCGCTTGACCGATTCGGGCAGATACGAATAGGCGGCGCTGTCGCCGGCGGCGCGGCCGATGAGCGGCACGAGCCGGTCGAACCAGATCGAGAAGAAGGTCGACAGCGGCGGCCGGGCCGGCTGGGTGATCTCGAGGACGACGAGCCGCCCGCCCGGCTTCAGCACCCTGGTCATCTCCCGGATCCCGCGATCGAGGTCAGCGAGGTTGCGGACCCCGAACCCGACCGTGACCGCGTCGAAGCCGCCATCGTCATAGGGCAGCTCGAGCGCGTCCGCCCACTCAAAGATCGGCTTCGCGGCCCCGGCGGGAACCTGCTTCTCGCGGGCGAGGTCGAGCATCCGCTCCGCGAAGTCGGAGCCGACGACCCTGCCGCCGGGGCCGACCCGGCGGGCGAGCTCAAGGGTCAGATCCCCGGTCCCGCAGCAGACGTCGAGGGCGGCGTCGCCCGGCCCGAGCTCGGCGCGGTCAACGGCGCGGGCGCGCCAGCGATGGTGCATCCCGGCGGTCATCGCCGAGTTCATGACGTCGTAGACGCCGGCGATCCGGTCGAACATGCCCCGGACCTCGGAGGCGAACTGCTCCGAATCGCGGGAGGGCTTGCTCTCAGCGGTCGTCAGGGGGTTTCGCCGGAGCCGGTGGTCGCCCCCGCTCCGTCGGCCGAGCTCCCGGCATCGGGCTCGACCACGGCGGCATCGCCGCCGGCGCTCTCCACCGACTGATCGGTGGTAGACGCTTCGGACGCGGCCACCTCTTCCTCGCCGTTGAGCGAGCTCAGGAACGCGACGAGGTCGCTGAACTTCTCGGGCTCGTCCTCGGCCATCGAGGCGTAGGAGGGCATGATCCCGGGCCCGATCTCGAGCGAGCGGGCGATCGCCGCCGGGTTCAGACGGGCGCCGATCTCGGTCAGCTTCGGCCCCGGCCCGTTGTTGCCGTTCTCGCCGAACTGGTGGCAGGCGAGACAGCCGGACTGCGCGGCGACGAGCTTGCCGGCCTCGTACTCGGGGGCGACGTCGATCTCGATGTCGGTCGGCGAGCCGGCGTTGGCGCCGAGGAAGGTCAGGAAGGCCATCGCGACGATGGTCATGATCCCGGCGATCGAGGCGATCGGGCGCTTCAGCGGGTTGCGCTCCGGGTTGCGGTCGTAGAACGGCAGCAGGAGCAGCAGCACCATCGCGATCGTCGGGACGCCGATCGTCGCGATCGGGACCAGCTCCGGCGGCTTGATCACGCGCAGGAGCTCGAACAGGAAGAAGAAGTACCACTCGGGGCGCGGGACGTAGGTCGTGGTCGTCGGGTCGGCCTTCGGGCCCTGCTCGGCGCCGAGGTAGAGCGACATGAAGATGATCACGGCGACGACCACACAGGCCATCACCGAGTCCTTCATGATCGCGTACGGGAAGAAGGGCTTCCCCTTCTTCTTCAGCACCTCGTACTCGCGGAGGTACTCCTCCTTCTCGCGGGTGTTCACGAGGCGGCCCCGTTCCCACTCGAGCCGTTCGCGCCGTCGCCGTTGGCGATCGCGTCGACCTCGTGGCTGCGCGACTCCTTCGGCTTGCGATCGGCCCGGAGCCACGGCGGCGCGGTCGTGCCCATCTTGACGACGAGGTAGAGGTGGGCGCCGATCATCGCGATGATGGCGCCGGGCACGAGCAGCATGTGGATGGCGTAGAAGCGCTGAAGCGTGGTCGCGCCGAACTCGGGACCGGCCCGGAGGAAGTCGGAGAGGTAGGGGCCGACGAGCGGGCCGGTGCCGTTGATGTTGACGCCGACGATCGTGGCCCAGTAGGAACGCTGGTCGAAGGGCAGCAGGTATCCGGTGAAGCCCATCGTCATGGTCAGGATCAGCAGGACGACGCCGATCACCCAGTTGATCTCGCGCGGGTACTTGTAGGCGCCGAAGAAGAAGGTCCGGGCCATGTGGACGAAGATCAGGATGACCATGACCGAGGCGCCCCACTTGTGCATGCCGCGGACGAACTCGCCGAGGAAGACGTCGTTGGTCAGGTGCGTGATCGAGGCATAGGCCTCGACCGGGGACGGCGTGTAGTACATCGCCAGGAAGACGCCGGTGATCGCCTGGACGACGAACGCGAACAGCGTCGCCGAGCCGAGCGTGTAGAACCAGTTGGTTCCCTTCGGGATCTTCCGCATCAGCATCGCGGTCAGGAAGCTCGTCGCTCCCATCCGCTCGTCGACCCAGCCGACGAGGTCCGCGGGTGCGTCCTTGACGCCGGTCGTGAGGCGCTTGCCGGGGTTGTCGGTGACCGGCGACTCCGGCTCGTCGCCGTTCTTCAGCGCCGCCGGCGCGTCGCCGTTGCCGGCGCCGTTCGGATGCCCCGGCTTCGGGGGCCGGCGCATCGGGGGCGGAAGCAGCTTCTGGAGATCGGGCATCGCTTGACCTGCCTACGAGGACGACGGCGGCGCGGCGGTGGACGGACGGGGCGGGTAGAGGTACTCCCAGACGCCGCCGGTGAACTCGCCGGGGTCGCGCGCCCGGACCGGCTCGAGCTGAGAGGTGACGCTGTAGCGCGGGCCGATCTCGACGAGATCGTCGGTGACCCGGGTCTGGAAGCGGTCGAGCGGGCGCACCGGCGGGCCGCCGATGACCTCGCCCTGGAAGCCGTAGACGCCACCGTGGCAAGGGCAGATGAAGTTGCCGGCGGCCTGGACGAAGCGGACCGGGCAGCCGAGGTGGGCGCAGCGGGTCGAGATCGCGACGTAGGAGTCCGGATCCTCGCCGAGGTCGACGCTGCCGCGGCGGACGTAGACGGTCGTCTTGCCGGCCTCGCCGATGCCCTGGACGATCGTGATCACGCGCGGGACGTAGGTCTCGGGGACGAAGTCGTCGAGCGGACCGACCGGCTGCCAGTCCTCCTCGGGCTGGTCGAAGATCGGAGCGACCGCGAAGCCGACGGCGGGCAGGACGATCGCGAGCCCGGCGACGCCGCCGAGGGCCTGGCCGGCCACGGCGAACACCTTGCGACGGGTCATCGACTCGCCCTCGAAGTAGCCGACGGGCTTCATCGGGGGGAGCTCTGCGGCACGGCTTTCGCCGGCCGGGCTGGTGGTCTTATCTTCGCCTGATTCAGCCACGGTTCGGGGGCGCGAATCCTACTGCTTCAGCAGCGCGAGACAGTTGCTCGGAGAGCCCGACCCCCTCTGCGCGCTCCGCGGCCGCGCTCCAAAGCGGGCCCGGATCGCCGCTCCGGCGCAGCGCCGACTTGGCCTCCTCCAGCTCCTCGCCCGGCCCGGCCGCGATCGTGACCGCGGCGGCGAGCCAGGCGACCTCCGCGGAGTCCGGATCGGAGCCGGGCGCGGCGTCGAGCTGCGCTGCGGTCGAGATCAGGTTCGAGAGCTCGCTGACGGCGAGGAGGTCGCCGAGCCGCGCGAGGCGCTCGATCCCGCGCGCGTAGAGGTAGTCGCCGACGAGCAGCCGCAGGTCGGGGTCGAGCCGGCCGAGCAGGCGCGGCTCGCGGTAGTGGCAGAGATAGCCCTCGCGAACGAGCTCGACGACCACCGCATAGGCCCCCGGGTCGGAGGCGCAGCGGGGGCCGGCGGCGACCAGCATCCCGAGCCCCGGCACCGCGTCGGTCTCGGCGACGTGCCCGGAGACGACCGGGCCCTCCTCGCGGAGCTGGACGGCGAGGTCGGCCAGCGCGTCCTCGGGCCGGGGCGAGATCTCGACCGTCGTCACGCCAGCGCCTCGCGAAAGCAGTCGGCCGCGGCATCGCAGGTCCGGTCGATCGACTCGTCGTCGTGTGCCAGCGATACGAACCACGCCTCGTACTGCGACGGCGGCGGGAAGAAGCCGCGCTCGAGCATCGCCCGGCAGAAACGCCCGTAGGCATCGTGGTCGCAGGCCTGCGAGCCGGTGAAGTCGTGCGGCGCCTCGGCGGCGAAGAACGGGGTGACGAGGCCGGGCGCCGAGCTGACGCTGATCCGTCCCGCGCCGCCGGCATCGGCCGCGGCGCGCTCGAGACCGCTCGCGAGGCGGTCGGTGGCGACGCCGATCCGCTCGTAGGCGGCGGCGTCGAGGCGGTGCAGCGTCGCGAGGCCGGCGGCGACGGCGAGCGGGTTGCCCGACAGCGTGCCCGCCTGGTAGACGGCGCCCGCCGGCGCGACCTGTTCGAGCAGCTCGCGCGGGCCGCCGTAGGCGGCCGCGGGGAGGCCGCCGCCGATCACCTTCCCCATCACGGTCAGGTCGGCACGGACGCCGAGCAGCTCCTGAGCGCCGCCGCGAGCGACCCGGAAGCCGCTGATCACCTCGTCGCAGATCAACAGCGCCCCGGAGCGGTCGGCGAGCGCGCGCAGATGCTCGAGGAAGCCCTCGGCCGGCGGGACCAACCCCATGTTGGCCGGGATCGGCTCGCAGAGGATCGCCGCCGGCTCGTACATGTCGACCGCCTGCTCGACGGCGACGCGGTCGTTCCACGGGACGATCGCTGTCGCCTCCGCCTGCGCCCGCGGAACCCCGGGGCTCGCCGGGATCGCCTGCGTCGCCAGTCCCGAACCGGCCTCGGCGAGGAGGCCGTCGACGTGGCCGTGGTAGGCGCCGGCGAACTTGAGGACACGGTCGCGGCCCGTCGCCGCACGGGCGAGGCGGATCGCGCTCATCGACGCCTCGGTCCCGGAGTTGACCATCCGGATCATCTCGACCGACGCGAAGCGGTCGGCGACCTCGGCCGCCAGCTCGACCTCGCCCGCGGTCGCCGCCCCGTAGGAGGTGCCGCGCGCGGCGGCCGCGGTCACCGCCCCGACGACGTCTGGATTGGCGTGGCCGAGGATCAGCGGCCCCCAAGAGCAGACCCAGTCGACGTACTCGTTGCCGTCGACGTCCCAGACGCGATTGCCGGCGCCGCGATCGATGAAGATCGGGTCGCGGCCGATCGATCCCATCGCCCGGACCGGGGAGTTGACCCCGCCCGGCATCAGCCCGACTGCCCGGGCGTAGAGCTCGGCCGACTTTCCCGCGTTCAACTTCCGGTGGCGTCGGCGGCCGGCGCCGGGGCGTCGTCCGCGAAGGCCTCGGGCGCATGCTCGCGCTCCCAGGCTTCGTAGTCGGGGGTGAAGTAGCGCAGGCGGATCTTCTTGAACTCGGTCGAGCTGTAGAGGACGGCGCGATCGGCGCCGTGGAGGTCGTGCTCGTCGGCGATCGACTGCAGGACGGCGTCGCACTCCTCCTTCGAGCGGCCGTGGGCCATGGTGAAGACCGAGTAGGGCCAGTCCTCGTAGGTCGGCCGCTGGTAGCAGTGGGAGATGCCGCGGACGGCCGCCATCCGGCCGCCGACGTCGGCGACGTCCCCGGGGGCTACGTTCCAGACGCCCATCCCGTTCGCCGAGAAGCCGGCCCGGCGGTGGAAGAGGATCGCCGCGACCCGGCGCAGGATCTTGCGCTCGATCATCGCCTCGAGATGGGCGAGGAACGCCTCGGTGTCGAGCCCGACCTCGGCCGCCGCCTCGTCGTATGGGCGCTCGGTCACGGCCATCGGGCCCTGGAGGGCGCGGATGACGGCGATGTCGAAGTCGTCGTATGGCTGCGGTTCGAGCTCGCGCGGCGGG
>JADFCZ010000035.1 GCA_018263295.1 Conexibacter sp. | reverse complement strand
GCGTCGGTGCCGCCCTCCATCTCGAGGTTCATGTTGATCTTGAACATCGTCAGCGTCGGGAGCTGGCGGATCGACTCGGCCCCGGTCAGTTCCTGCAGCACCTCGAGCGTGCCCTCGAGTCCGAGCTTCGAGTCGGGCGGGGTCGCGATCGTGAACCAGAGGTTGAACTCGTGGTCGCGCAGGTAGTTGTGGGAGACGCCGGGGTGGGCGTTGATGATCTTCGCCGGGCGGTGAGGGTATTCGGGGTCGACCTTGGCGGCGACGAGCATCGACGAGTAGCCCAGCGCCCGGGTGTCGAAGATCGGCGTGATCTCGCGGATGATCCGCCCGTCGAGCAGGCGCTGGGTCCGCTCCATGAAGTCGCCGATGTCGAGGTCCGCCGCCGCGGCGAGCCTGGCGTAGGGCTCGGGGTCGAGCGGGAACTCCGACTGCATCAGGTTCATCAGCCGGCGATCGGTCTCGTCGAGCGGGATCGCGGCGCCGCCCTTGCGCGAGCGGAGCTTGGGCCCGGCCGGCGCGCGGCGGGGGCGGTCGCCCTCGGTCGTGGTCTCGTCGGTTGTCTCGGTCAGCTCAGTCATCGAGCCAGTTCGCTGCGTCTTTCGCGTAGTAGGTGATGATCGCGTCGGCGCCGGCCCTGCGGATCGAGGTCAGTGCCTCGAGAACCGCGGCGCGCTCGTCGAGCCATCCGGCCCGGACCGCGGCCTTCAGCATCGAGTACTCGCCCGAGACATGGTAGGCGGCGAGGGGCGCTCCGGTTGCCTGCTTGACGCGGTGGACGACGTCGAGGTAGGGCAGCGCCGGCTTGACCATCAGCATGTCCGCGCCCTCGTCGAGGTCGATCTGCGACTCGCGGATCGCCTCGAGCACGTTGGCGGGATCCATCTGGTACCCGCGGCGGTCGCCGCTGGCCGGGGTCGATCCGGCCGCGTAGCGGAACGGGCCGTAGAAGGCGGAGGCGTACTTGGCCGAGTAGCTGATGATCGGCGTGTCGCTGAATCCGTCGCCGTCGAGCCGGCCGCGGATCGCGGCGATCCGGCCGTCCATCATGTCCGAGGGCGCGACCGCGTCGGCACCGGCGGCGGCCTGCGACAGCGCCGTCTTCGCGAGCAGCTCGAGCGAGGCGTCGTTGTCGACGGTGCCGTCCTCGCGGAGCCGGCCGCAGTGCCCGTGCGAGGTGTACTCGCACATGCAGGTGTCGGCGATAACCGTCAGCGCGGGGTCCGCCTCCTTGAGGGCGCGGGTCGCCATCTGGACGACTCCCTCGTCGTCGTAGGCCCCGGACCCGAGCTCGTCCTTGTCGGCGGGGATGCCGAAGAGCAGGACCGAGTCGACGCCGGCGGCGCGGACCCGGCCCGCCTCGGCGACGAGCGCGTCGATCGAGAGCCGCTGGACGCCCGGCATCGACGGGATGTCCTCGCGGATGTCGGCGCCCGCGGTGACGAACAGCGGCTGGATCAGGTGCGCGGCCGTCAGCTCCGTCTCGCGGGTGAGGCCGCGAAGGACTCCGGTCCGACGCAACCGCCGCATCCTTGTCGCGGGGAAGGCCATCGGAGCGGAGTCTAGATGGC
>JADFCZ010000034.1 GCA_018263295.1 Conexibacter sp. | reverse complement strand
CGAGTACGTCGCCCAGAAGGTCGACCTCGTCACCGCCGACCGGATCGAGAAGCTCGAGCTCGACGGGATCGGAATCCTCCCCGACTCCCGGCGCGTCTACCCGCAGGAGAACGACGCGGGCAGGCTGATCGGGGCCGTCGGCGACGAGGGCCAGGGGCTTTTCGGCATCGAGCAGTCCGAGGACTCCGTCCTCGCCGGCACCGACGGCGAGGTCGCGATCACCAAGGACGCGCTCGGCCAGGAGATCAACCGCGACGTCGTCACCGGCGCCGCCGCCGGCCACGACGTCCAGCTCACGATCGACGGCCGGATCCAGTCCTACACCGAGAAGGTGCTCGGCGACATCGGGGACAAGTACATGCCCGAGGGAGCCACCGCCATCGTCATGGACCCGACCGACGGCGACGTTCTCGCGATGGCGAGCTGGCCGCCGGTCGACCCCAACGACCTCTCCGGCGCCGACCCCGACCAGCTCACGAACATGGCGACCGGCTTCACCTACGAGCCGGGCTCGACCTTCAAGGCGTTCACGGTCGCTGGTGCGCTCGAGGACCGTCTCGTCAAGCCCGAGACGACCTTCGACGTGCCGCCGGAGATCAAGGTCGCCGACCGGACGATCGGCGAGTCGCACCCGGTCGGGTACCGAACCCTGAGCGTCGCCGACATCCTCGCCCAGTCCTCCAACGTCGGCACCGTGATGATCGGCCAGCAACTCGGCGACAACGAGTTCGGCCGCTGGGTCTCGAGGTTCGGCTTCGGGCAGCCGACCGGGATCGACTATCCGGGCGAGGAGATGGGCATCGTCCCCACGCCGGAGGAGTACTCCGGCTCGTCGATCGGCAACCTGCCGATCGGCCAGGGCCTCTCGGTCACGCCGATGCAGATGATGGAGGGCTACGCGGCGATCGCCAACGGGGGCATCCTGCGGACGCCGCGGCTGCTCGAGTCGATCGACGGCGAGCCGGTCGAGCACTCCGACGGCGAGCGCGTGATCAGCAAGAACACCGCCTCCGAGCTGCGGACGATGCTCGAGGGCGTGCTCGGCGACGGCGGGACCGCGTCCGAGGTCAGCGTGCCCGGCTACGTGCTCGCCGGCAAGACCGGCACGGCGCAGAAGGTCGTCGACGGGACCTACTCCGAGACTCAGTTCATCGCCTCGTTCGTCGGCTTCGCGCCCGCCGCCGACCCGCGCCTCCTGGTCTCGGTGATCGTCGACGACCCCAAGGGCGGCGACTACTACGGCGGCTCGGTGGCCGCTCCGGCGTTCGGCCAGATCGCCTCCTTCGCGCTCCCGTACCTCGGGATCGCGCCGACCGAGTAGCCGCGACCGCGCTGCGGCCGGCGCCCGTCCCCGCCTCTCGCGTTCCTAGAATCGCTCGCGATGAGGCTCGCCGACCTAAGCGCCGCGCTGCCGGAGGGGGCTGCGCGGATCGTCGGCGGCGACGATCCGGAGATCGCCGACGTCGCCTTCGACAGCCGCAAGGCGGGGCCCGGGACGCTGTTCTTCTGCGTCCGCGGGTCGAGCGCCGACGGCCACGACTTCGCGCCCGCCGTGGTCGCCGCGGGCGCCGCGGCGCTCGTCGTGGAGCGGCCGCTCGGAGTCGACGTCCCGCAGCTCGTCGTCGCCGACTCGCGCGCGGCGATGGGACCGATCGCGGCGCGCTTCTTCGGCGATCCGAGCGCGGAACTGCGGATGGTCGGCATCACCGGGACGAACGGGAAGACGACGACCGCCTTCCTCGTCCGCTCGATCCTCGAGCACGCCGGCATCCGCTGCGGGCTGCTCGGAACCGTCAAGCAGGTCGTCGGCGGCCGCGAGGAGCCGGTCGAGCGGACGACGCCGGAGGCGATCGACCTCCAGCGGACGTTCCGGGCGATGCTCGATGCCGGCGACACGGCCTGCGCGATGGAGGTCTCCTCGCACGCGCTCTCGCTGGGGCGCGCCGACTCGATCGATTTCGACGTCGCCGCCTTCACGAACCTGACCCAGGACCACCTCGACTTCCACGCCGACATGGAGGACTACTTCGCCGCCAAGCGCCTGCTCTTCGTGCCGGGGCCGGGCGGGACGGCGCCCGGGGCGGCTGTGGTCAACGTCGACGACTCCTACGGCGAGCGGCTCGCGGCCGACGTCGGGGGCTCCGGCGGGCCGCGGCTGACGACGGTCTCCGCGGCCGGGCACCTCGCCGATCTGACCGCGCACGACGTCGCTTTCGATGCCTCCGGGGGCAGCTTCACGCTCCACGGCGCCGGCGAGCCGCGCCCGGTGCGATTCAGGCTCCCCGGTCACTTCAACGTCGAGAACGCGCTCGCCGCGCTCGGCTCCGCCATCGCGCTCGGGGTCGGCGTCGACGTCGCGGTCGCCGGGCTCGCCGCCGCGGACCCGGTGCCGGGGCGGATGGAGCCGATCGACGCGGGTCAGTCCTTCGGCGTGCTCGTCGACTACGCCCACACTCCCGACTCGCTGGAGAACGTCCTCCGCGCCGCCCGCCGGCTGACCGACGGCGACCTGATCTGCGCCTTCGGCTGCGGCGGCGACCGCGATCCGATGAAGAGGCCGCTGATGGGACGGGCCGGCTCCGAGCTCTCGAACCTCGCGGTGGTCACCTCCGACAACCCGCGCTCGGAGGACCCCGGCGCGATCATCGAGCAGGTTCTCGAGGGGATCGCCCCCGACCGCCGCGAATGCACCGTGGTCGAGCCCGACCGCCGGGCGGCGATCGCGCTGGCTCTCGGCCGGGCCGCGCCCGGCGATCTCGTGGTGATCGCCGGCAAGGGCCACGAGCAGGGCCAGGAGTTCGAGGGCGGCCGGAAGATCCCCTTCGACGACCGCGAGGTCGCGCGGGAGGAGCTCGAGCGCCTCGCCGCCGGGAGCGGCGCGTGATCGAGCTCGCCCCCGACCGGATCGCGGCCGCCGTCGGGGCGGCCGAGCCGGCACCCGAGACCGAGGACGGCTCGCGACCCGGGCGGGCGGTCATCGACTCGCGCGAGGTCGGGCCCGGCGACCTCTTCTTCGGGTTGCCCGGCGCGAATCAGGACGGGGGCGTCTACGCCGCCGGGGCGCTGGCGGACGGCGCCTGGGGCGTCGTCGTCGGGCGCGAGCACGGCGCCGAGCTCGAGCGCTCGCAACCGGGGGCGCGAATCTTCGCGGTCGACGAGCCGCTGCCGGCGCTGCAGCACCTCGCCCGCGCCTGGCGCCGCGAGCTCGGCTGCCCCACGGTCGGGATCACCGGCTCGACCGGGAAGACGTCGGTCAAGGACATCTGCCGGGCGATCCTGCCGCGCCGCGTCCACGCCAGCCCCGAGAACTTCAACACCGAGATCGGGATGCCGCTCGCGATCCTCGCCGCGCCGCCGGAGACCGAGTTGCTGGTGATGGAGATGGCGATGCGCGGGATGGGCCAGATCGCCGAGCTCTGCGAGATCGCCGAGCCGGACGTCGCCGCGATCACGAACGTGGGTCCTGTCCACCTCGAGCTGCTCGGCACCTTCGAGGCGATCGTCGAGGCCAAGGCGGAGATCCTCCACGGCCTCGGCGAGGAGGGGCGGGCGGTCATCCCCGAGGACGAGGAGGCGCTGAGCCCGCACCTCCGCGACTCGCTCGAGGTCTTCACGTTCGGACCCGGCGGCGACGTCTTCGCGCTGTCGGCGTCGAGGGAGGGAGGCCGGACCCGGGCGCGGATCGGGACGCCGCACGGCGAGGCCGACTTCGAGTTCCCGTTCAGCGAGGAGCACAACCTCCGCAACGCGCTCTGCGCAATCTCGATCGGCGTCGCGCTCGACCTCGATCCGGAGGCGATGGCGGCGCGGACCGCGCGGATAGAGTTCTCGCGCCTGCGCGGCGAGCGGATCGAGCTTCCCGGGCGCATCTTGCTGCTCAACGACTGCTACAACGCGAATCCGATCTCGATGCGAGCCGCGGTCGAGAACCTCGCCGGCGCCGAATCCGAGGACGGGCGCCGGACGGTCGCGGTGCTCGGCGGCATGGCCGAGCTCGGGCCTCAGTCAGGGTCGTTTCACGCGGAGGTCGGAGCGCTCGTCCGTGATCGCGGCATCGATCGCATGATCGGAGTCGGCGACCTGGCCCGCGACTACTCACCCGACGCTTGGGCGCCGGACGCAGACGCCGCGGTCGAGCTCGTCGCCGCCGAGCTCGCCGAGGGCGACGTCGCGCTGATCAAGGGCTCGCGCTCGGTCGGCCTCGAGCGCCTCACCGACGGCCTCATCGCCCGGATGGGCGAGGGGGAGCCGGGTTGATCGCGCTCGCGCAGTCGAACGGGCTCAGCACCGTCCCGATCGATCGCGGGGCGATCCTGATCGCGGGGATGGCCGCGATGCTGATCACGATCTTCCTCGGCCCGAAGTTCATCGAGCGGCTGCGCGAGCGCGAGTTCGGCCAGCAGATCCGCGAGGAGGGGCCGCAGGGTCACCACACGAAGGCCGGCACCCCGACGATGGGCGGGCTGATCATCTTCACCGCGATCGCGGTGCCCTACCTCGTGCTCTCCGACCGCGACACCGAGAGCCTCAACGTCTTCGGGGTCGCGCTCGGGAGCGCCGCGATCGGCTTCGCCGACGACTGGATCAAGATCGTCAAGCGTCGCTCGCTCGGGCTCAGCGCCCGCTGGAAGCTCTCGTGTCAGATCGCCCTGGCGGTGATCCTCTGGTGGGTCGCCTTCCAGGAGATCGGGCTCGACCCGAGCCTGCAGATCCGCCTCTTCGACGCCGAGATCTACCTCGGCCCGGTCGTCTACGTCGTCCTCAGCTTCCTCGTCCTCGCCGGCGCCAGCAACGGCGTCAATCTCACCGACGGCCTCGACGGCCTCGCCGCCGGCTGCTGCGCGATCGTCTTCCTCTCCTACCTGGCGATCACGATCACGACCGGGCAGGAGGACCTGGCGCTGCTCTCGGCCTGCTTCGTCGGCGCCTCGGTCGGCTTCCTCTGGTTCAACTCGTTCCCGGCGACGATCTTCATGGGCGACACCGGCTCGCTCGGCCTCGGCGGAGCGATCGCCGGGCTCGCGATCATGACCCAGACCGAGGTCCTGCTCATCGTCCTCGGCGGGATCTTCGTCATCGAGGCGCTCTCGGTGGCGATCCAGGTCTTCACCTTCAAGTCGTTCCGCCGCCGCGTCTTTCTGATGGCTCCGCTCCACCACCACTTCGAGATGATGGCCTGGTCGGAGACGAAGATCATGATCCGCTTCTGGATCATCGGCGCCGTCCTGGCCGGCATCGGCTACACCCTCTTCCAGAACTCAATCGGCTGACGGACCGCGGGGTCGAGGTGGTTCCGCTGAGGAGGTTTACGCCCGTATGCGGGAGTAGATCGGGGTCAGCGCGGATGCCGCCTGCGATCCCACGAAGGCCGGGCGGGGGGTGCCCGCCGGCCGAACTCCGTAAGCGCCGGAGGCCGGCGGGCACACCCCGCCCGGCCGGGGCATCCAGCAGCCCCACAGGTACGTCCTGACCGGCAGCGAAGCTTCTACACGTGGCCTCCGAGATCCCGCGACCGCCCCTGCCCGAAGGTCCCTTCCTGGTCGTCGGGCTGGCCCGCTCGGGCATCGCGGCGGCGGAGGCGCTGGTCGCGCGCGGGGAGCGCGTGTACGGCACCGATCGGGGAAGTCCTCCCGGTGCCGGAAGGCTTGCGGACCTCGGCGTCGAACTCGATCTGAATGGCGACGGACTCCACCTGCTCGACGGCGTGAACTGTCTGATCAAGAGCCCGGGCGTTCCTCAGGACGCCCCGGTCGTCGCCGCCGCGCGAGAGCGCGGGAAGGTCGTGCTCGGCGAGCTCGAGCTGGGCTGGCGGCTCTCCGCGAACCGCTTCGTGGCGGTCACCGGGACGAACGGGAAGACGACCGTCACCGAGTGGCTCGGCCACGTCTTCGCGGAGGCGGGGATGCCCGTTGCCGTCGCCGGCAACGTCGGGACCCCGCTCGCCTCGCTCGCCGCCGGCTCCGACCTCGAGGCGACGGTCGTCTGCGAGTGCTCCTCCTTCCAGCTCGAGGACTCCGAGGCCTTCGCCCCCGAGGTCGCGGTCCTGCTCAACTTCAGCCCCGACCACCTCGACCGCCACGGCACCCTCGGCGCCTACCTCGACGCGAAGCTGCGGATCTTCGCCTCACAGCCGCCGGCGGCGACGGCGATCTGGGACGCCGACGAGCCCGTCCTCGCGGGGGCCGAGGTCCCCGGGTCGGCTCGCCGTGTCCGCTACGGCGTCGACTGCGCGGCCGGGGACTGCGCGATCCGCTTCGCCGACGGCGCGATCAGCGACGGCGAGGGCGTGCTGATCGAGCGCCAGGACCTTGCGCTCGCGGGCGAGCACAACCTCCGCAACGCGATGGCGGTCGCCGCCGCCGCGCTGGCGGCCGGCGTCCCGCGTGACGGCGTCGCCCGCGGGCTCGCCTCCTTCGCCGGGGTCGCCCATCGCCTCGAGCCGGTCGCCGAGATCGGCGGCGTCACCTATGTCAACGACTCCAAGGCCACCAACGTCGCCGCTGCCCGGGCGGCGCTCGTCTCGTTCGGCGAGGGCGTTCACGCGATCTTCGGGGGCAGCCTCAAGGGGGAGAGGTTCGGCGACCTGGTCCCGGCCGTCACCGACCACTGCTCCGCCTGTTACCTGATCGGCGAGGCCGCCGAACAGCTCGCCGAGGACCTCGCTCCGGCCGGCGTTCCGCTGCACCGCAGCGGCGATCTCGCCACGGCCGTCGCCGACGCCGCCGCCGCCGCGAGCCCGGGGGAGACCGTGCTCCTCGCGCCCGCGTGCGCGAGCTTCGACGCCTTCGCTGACTACGAGGAGCGCGGTCGCCGGTTCCGCGAGATCGTCGAGGGCCTGCGATGAGCGGCATCGCCGCCGGCATCCGCAACGGCATCCCGTTCCGTGGACGCTCGAAGTCGCGGCCGAAGGAGAAGCCGCTCGAGTACACGCTGCTCCTGACGGCGACGATGTGCCTGCTCACGTTCGGCGCGGTGATGGTCTTCAGCGCGAGCTCGAGCGCGTCGCTGCTCAACGACGGCGACAGCCTCGCCTTCCTGAAGAAGACGCTGATGTTCGGTGCCGTCGGGCTGATCGGGATGAAGATCATCTCGATGCAGCGGCTGGCCGACGTCAGGCGGTTGACCGGGACGTTCCTGATCGCGGCCGTCGGCCTGCTGCTGGTCACCAAGGTCATGGGCAGCTCCGCCAACGGGGCGCAGCGCTGGCTCGAGTTCGGCCCGATCCAGATCCAGTCGTCGGAGATCGCCAAGCTCGCGCTGGTCCTCTACGGGGTGAGCATGCTCACCGACCGCCCGCAGCTGACCCGCGATCTCCACAGCATGCGGCCGATCCTGCTCGTCGCCGGAGCCGTCTGCGCCCTGATCGTGGTCGAGCCCGACCTCGGCACGGCGATGGTCACCGCGTTCTCGATGGCGGCGCTCCTGATCGCCGGCGGCGCGAAGATCCGCCACCTCGCGATCATCGCGGGGCTCCTGCTCCTCCTCGTCGTCGTCGCCGTCGCGATGGAGCCCTACCGGATGGAGCGCCTGACCACCTTCATCAATCCGGGCGCGGACGCCGCCGGCGCCGGCTTTCAGAGTCAGCAGGCGTCGATCGCCCTCGGGTCCGGGGGCATCTTCGGAGTCGGGATCGGCGAGAGCGTCCAGAAGGCCTTCTACCTGCCCGAGGCCCACACCGACATGATCGCCGCCGTCATCGGCGAGGAGCTCGGCCTGATCGGGATCTCGCTGCTCGTCGGGCTCTACATGCTGCTCGGCTACGCGGGCTTCCGGACCGCTCAGAAGGCCAAGGATCGCTACGGTCGCCTGCTCGCCGCCGGGTTGACGGCGATGATTCTGGTCCAGGCGTCGATCAACCTCTTCGCCGTCCTGGGCCTGGCACCCCTGACCGGAGTCACACTGCCATTCGTCTCCTACGGAAACAGCAGCCTGATCATGACGCTCGCCGCCGTCGGCCTGCTGTTGAACGTGGCCAACGGCGGGCGTGCCGGAGCAGCGTCGGCGCGATCCGGCAGGCGGCTTCGGGTCGTCGACGGGGGCGCCTCGACCCGCCGCGCGCCGCAGACCCGCCGCCCCGCCGCCAGAGGGGGTTCGCGTGCGGGTGGTGATCGCAGCCGGCGGCACAGCGGGGCACGTGGTGCCGGCGCTGGCCGTCGCCGACGCGCTCGCTGAGCGCGGCGCCGAGGTCAGCTTCGTCGGCACCCGCGACCGGGCCGAGGCGGATCTGGTCCCCGCCGCGGGCTACGAGATCGACTTCCTCGACGTCGCCGGGATCGACCGCGGCAACCCGCTCGAGGCCGCGCGGGCAGTCGGCAAGTCGCTGGCGGCCGTCCGGGTGGCGCGCCGCTACCTCGCCGACCGCGGCGCCGAGGCGGTCATGGGCGGCGGCGGCTACGTCGCCGCTCCGGCGGGGATGGCGGCGATCCGGATGCGGCTCCCGCTGGTCCTGACCGAGGCCGACAGCCACCTCGGGCTGACGAACCGCCTGCTCGCGCGGCGCGCCCGGCGGGTCTGTCTGGCGTTCCCGATCGCGGGCCGCGAGGACGACCGCTACCTCGTCACCGGCAGGCCGGTGCCGGCGGCGATCGTCAAGGCCGATCGCGCCGCCGCCCGCGAGCGGTTCGGGATCGACCCCGACGTCGCTTGCCTCCTGATCTTCGGCGGCAGCCTCGGCGCACTGCGGATCAATCGTGCCGCCGCGGATGCGTTCGGTCCCGCCGGGCCGGCGGCCGAGCGGCCGTTCCACGTCCTCCACATCGCCGGCTCCCGCGACTTCCCGGCCGTCGCCTCCGACCTCGAGGGCGCCGCGAGGTACACGCTGCTCGAGTACCTGCCCGACCTCGGCGACGCCCTCGCGGCCTCCGACCTCGTCCTTTGCCGGTCCGGCGGCTCGGTCTTCGAGCTGACCGCCGCCGGCCGGCCCGCCGTCCTCGTGCCCTACCCGTATGCGTCGGGCCGGCACCAGCACGCGAACGCGCGCTGGATGGCGGACGCCGGCGCGGCCACGATCGTCGAGGACGCCGATCTCGACGCTGAGCGGCTCCGGGCCGAGGTCGAGCCGCTGCTCGCCGACCGCGCCCGGCTCGAGACGATGAGCGCCGCGTCGCGATCGCTGGCACGACCCGACGCGGCGGACAGGGTCGCCGCCGAGATCCTCGCCGCGAGAGGACGCGCATGAGCGCGGAGGACCGGCAGCCGCTCCACTTCATCGCGATCGGCGGCGCCGGGATGAGCGGCCTCGCGCTCGTCTGCCACCGCCTCGGGCATCGGGTGACCGGTTCAGACCGCGCCGAGTCCGCCTATCTCGAGCGGCTTCGCGTTGCCGGGATCGAGCCGGTGGTCGGCCACGACGCCGACGCCGTGCCGGCCGACGCCGAGGTGGTCGTCTCGACCGCCATTCCCGAGGACAACGTCGAGCTCGTCCGCGCCCGCGAGCGCGGCCAGGCCGTGATCCACCGCAGCGACCTGCTTGCGCGGGTCTGCGGCGACAAGCGCCTGATCGCCGTCGCCGGCGCGCACGGCAAGACGACGACCGCGGGGATGATCGCCCACGCGCTCGCGACGGCCGGCGCCGACCCCGCCTACCTGCTCGGCGGGGAGCTGCCCGGCGCCGGGCCCGGGGGAGCGCCCGCGAACGCCGACTGGGGCGCTTCGGAGTGGATCGTCGCCGAGGCGGACGAGAGCGACGGGAGCTTCCTCAAGCTCCGGCCGGAGGTGGCCGTCGTCACCAACGTCGAGCTCGACCACCACTCGCACTGGGGCGGGGAAAGCGAGCTCGTCGATGCGTTCGCCCGCTTCGCCGGTCCGGCGGCCGCGCTCGTCCGGCCCGCCGAAGGGCGCCTGGCCGCGCTCGACGGCGCCGGCCGGATCCTCGGCTTCGCCGTCGCCCCGCCGCCGGGCCGCGGGCCCGGGCCGGCGGCCGCGGTCCTGGCGACCGACGTCGAGCCGGTCGCGGGCGGCTGCCGGTTCCGGATCGTCTCCGCGGAGCTCGGCGAGCGCGAGGTGCGGCTCTCGGTTCCCGGGCGCCACAACGTCGCGAACGCGACCGCGGCGATCGCGGCGATGGCGTGCGCGCTCGACCGCGACGAGCGCCTGCCTCGCCTCGACGACCTGATCGCCGCGCTCGAGTCGTTCCCCGGCATGGCGCGGAGGCTGGAGCGCAAGGGATCGAGGTCGGGCGCGGTGATCTACGACGACTACGCCCATCACCCGACGGAGGTCGCAGCGTCGCTCGCGGCGCTCCGCGAGCTCCCGCACCGGCGCCTGATCGCCGTCTTCCAGCCGCACCTCTACTCGCGGACGAAGGCGCTGGCTTCCAGGTTCGGACGGGCGCTCACCGCGGCCGACGAGATCGCCGTCCTCGACGTCTACGCCGCGCGCGAGGAGCCGGTCGGCCCGCTCGCGGGCGTCAGCGGCCTCGACGTCGCCGACGCCGCGGCCGACGCCGCTCCCGGCCGCCGGGTCGAGTGGCTCGTCGACGTCGAGAGCGCGGCCCGCTTCCTCGGACCGCGGCTCGGCGAGGGCGATCTGCTCGTCACGATCGGGGCGGGCGACGTCTTCAGGCTCGGCGACCGGCTCGTGGAGGGGGAGCGATGAGCGTCCCCGTGGACGTCGAGCGCGACTTCGACCTGGCGCGGCTGACGACGGTGAGGGTCGGCGGGCGGGCCGACATGTTCGCCCGTGCGGGCAGCGTCGATCGCCTGGTCGAGCTGCTCGCCTACGCGGAACGGGAGGGGGCCGCGGTAGGAGTGGTCGGCTCGGGATCGAACCTGCTCGTATCGGACGATGGATTTAGAGGCCTCGTGCTCAAGCTCGACGGTGACCTCGCGCGGATCGAGCGCGACGGCGATCGGCTCCTCTGCGGAGCCGGCGTCCGCCTGCCCTCGGCCGCCGCGAAGTCGGCCAACTGGGGCCTCACCGGGCTGGAGTTCGGCGTCAACATCCCCGGGACCGTCGGCGGGGCGGTGCGGATGAACGCCAACGCCTACGGCGGGGAGCTGGCGCGAACCCTGGACTGGGTGGACGTCTGCACGGCGTCCGGCTGCGGGCGGCGGACGCCCGAGGAGCTCGGCTTCTCCTACCGGCACTCGAACCTTCGCGACGGCGAGGTCGTGGCGCGGGCGCAGTTCTCGCTCGAGCAGTCGGACCCGGAGACGGTGAAGTCGACGCTCGCCGGGATGCGCTCGAAGCGGCGTGAGGCGCAGCCGTCCGGCATCAAGACCTTCGGCTCGACGTTCAAGAACCCGGACGACCCTCGGGCCGAGGGACGCTCGTCGGGGCAGCTCCTCGATGCGGCCGGCTGTCGCGGCCTCCGCGTCGGCGGCGCCTCCTTCTCCGACAAGCACGCGAACTTCGTCGACAACGGCGGCTCCGCCACGACCGCCGACATCCTCGCGCTGATGGCGGAGGGGCGCCGGCGCGTCCACGAGCTGACCGGCGTCGTCCTCGAGCCCGAGGTACAGGTCCTCGGCGAGGTCGAGTGGCCCGCGGATTGGGATCTGGGGGGTGAGGGCTGATGGCGGCCCGCGCCTCGCGCCTGGCCCGCAGGCCCTCCGTTTCGCTGCCGGCCTGGCCGCGGCTGCGCAACCGGCTGATCGTCGCGGCGATCGTCCTCGCGGCGCTCGCCGCGGCCTACATGTTCTGGTTCCGCGACTCCTCGGTGGTCGCGATCGAGGATGTGAAGGTGACCGGCGCCAACGTCGCGCCCGGGGTCGAGGAACAGCTGACCGCGGCCGCAACCGGCCTCAGCACGCTGCACCTCGACCGCGGCGCGATCGAGGAGGCGGTGGCCGACGACCCGTCGGTCGTGGCGCTGAAGATCGACACCGACTTCCCCCACGGCGTCACGATCGACGTCGAGAGCCGGACCCCGGCGGGATGGGTCGACGCGGACGGCGGGACGCTCCTGGCCGCCGACGGGACCGTCCTCGCGACCGGGGCCGAGCACCCCGAAGGCATCCCCGAGATCGCCGGCGGCGACGCGACGGGAGATCGCGCTGCCGGCGAGGAGCTGGCGGCGGCACGCGTCCTCGGCGCGGTTCCGAGCCCGCTGCAGGAGCAGGTGGTGCAGGCGTCGGTGGACGACCGCCACGGCGTCGTCGCCGAGCTCAACGGCGGCATCGAGCTCCGGTTCGGGGCCCCCGGCAGCGCCGATCAGAAGTGGCAGGCGGCGGCGACGGTGCTCGCCGATCCGAAGCTCACCAGCGCCACCTACATCGACCTCTCGGTACCGTCCCGACCCGTGGTCGGGTAGCTTGCTGCCACCCTCGACTCCCGCCTGAGGGATCGAAAAGTCTCAACCAGTGGTTGAGACAGGGATCTTGCAGAGGCTCTAGGGTGACGTTGACAGCCACCGGGTTGTCACTTACTTTGGCTGCAGTTTGCGCCCTGGGGACACGCAAACGCTCAACTATCACTCAAGCTCCGGACGGAACAGAGAAAGGCGAGTGAAGCTCAGATGGAGGCTTCCAGTTACCTGGCGGTGATCAAGGTCGTCGGCGCAGGCGGCGGCGGCACCAACGCGGTGTCGCGGATGGTCGACGCCGGCCTCAAGGGGGTCGAGTTCCTCGCCGTCAACACCGACGCGCAGGCGCTCCGCTCCAGCGACGCGGACGTCAAGCTCGCCATCGGCCAGGAGCTCACCCGCGGCCTCGGCGCCGGCGGTCAGCCCGAGGTCGGAGCCGGAGCCGCGGCCGAGAGCCGCGACGACATCAAGGAGGCGCTGAAGGGCGCCGACATGGTCTTCGTCACCGCCGGAGAGGGCGGCGGCACCGGGACCGGTGCGGCGCCGGTCATCGCCGAGATCGCCAAGCAGGAGATCGGCGCGCTGACGGTCGGCGTCGTCACCAAGCCGTTCGAGTTCGAGGGCGCCAAGCGCATGCAGCAGGCCCTCGACGGCATCGAGAAGCTCCGCAACGAAGTCGACACGCTGATCATCGTCCCGAACGAGAAGCTGCTCAACATCGTCGAGCGCCGGGAGCCGATCAGCGAGGCCTTCCGCAAGGCCGACGACATCCTTCGCCAGGGCGTCCAGGGCATCACCGACCTGATCACCGTGCCCGGCCTCATCAACCTCGACTTCGCCGACGTCCGGGCGATCATGACCGACGCCGGCTCCGCCCTGATGGGCATCGGCACCTCCGCCGGTGAGACCCGCGCGGTCGACGCCGCGAAGGAGGCGATCTCCTCGCCGCTGCTCGAATCGGCGATCGACGGCGCCACCGGCATGCTCCTCAACATCACCGGCGGCGAGGACATGGGCCTCTTCGAGGTCAACGAGGCCGCCGAGGTCGTCGCCGCGACCGCCGACAAGGGCGCGAACATCATCTTCGGCGCCGTCGTCGACAACACGATGGGCGACGAGCTCAGGGTGACCGTCATCGCAACCGGCTTCGAGGGCTTCGAGATGCTCGCCCGCCGTCCCGCCGAGGTCCGGCGCCGGAGTCGCAAGCGCGGCGTCCAGCCCCCGACCGATCGCGAGATCCGTTCGCTCGAGGTGAGCGACGACGACATCGACATTCCTCCGTTCCTGCGGGACTAGTCCACTGCTTCGCGGCGTCTCCGGCCTCAAGCGCCGGGGCGGGCGCGCACTTACCCATGCACTGGGCGTGATTCGGCCCATATCCGGTCCCGATCACGCCCAATGCGGCCACCGCCGCCTCGCTAGTCCTCCAGCGCCACGATCAGCTCGCGGATCGCGTGCGGGTAGCGGTAGGTGATGCCGCCGTGCTTGCCGTCGAATAGCTCGAGCGTGTGCTCGACGCCGAGCTTGTCGAGCTGGGCCGAGAAGGCCTGAGCACCGAGGTCGAGGAAGTACTCGTCGCCCTTGCCGGCGTCGAGGTAGACGTGCCGCATCGACCGGAGCGCGTCGGCGTGCTTCGGCGCCATGACCACCGGGTCGTGGTCGAGCCAGAGTGCCCAGACGTCGTCGATCATCCGGCCGCTGACCGGGTCGAAGGGAAGCAGCGCCTTGCCGGGGCGGTCGGGATCGGGCGAGTAGCAGGCCGCGTAGCCGTACATCTCGAGCGGCCCGCCGTGGTGGCCGAAGTCGAACGGGTCGGCCTCGGGCAGGTGCTCGAAGAAGACGTCGTAGGAGGACTCGTAGCGGTCACGCAGCGTGCGGATCGTCGCCGCGATGCTCGGCGGCATCGAGAGCTCGAACAGGGCATCGCCGGCGTGTGAGGCGAGCGCCGAGAAGACGTCGGGCCGCATCATCGGGACGATCATCGACCCGTACCCGCCCGACGACTTGCCGTTGATGCCGCGATGGTCGCGGTCGGCGGCGGTCGGGTAGCGCTCGTCGATGAACGGCACCACCTCGTCGCAGAGGTACGACTGGTAGTCGCCGGTCCCGGTCGAGTCGAGGAACTGCGAGCCGCCGTAGGAGGTCCAGCAGTCGACCATGACGACGATCGCGTCCGGGCACTCCTCGGTCGCGAGCATCGCGTCCATCCGCTCGATGAAGGTCGGCTCGAAGGCATTCCGGCCCGTCCACATGTCGAGCTGGCCGGTGTAGCCCTGGATCACGTAGACCGCCGGCAGCGGCCGCGGGTGATCGAGCTCGACTCCCGGCGGCCGATGCACGTAGAGCGGCCTGCGGGCCGGGTCTCCGAGCGGGTTGCCCGCCAGGATGTCGGACTCGACCACCAGCCGGTCGAGGGTCCCTGCCAGGGGCCGGCTCCAGGGTCGTCCGAGCTCTTCGTCGGGGGCCGGGTTCTCGTGGATCAGACGCATGGGCGCACCTTAGCCAGCCCCGACGCCGGCGCCGCGGTGGCACCTGCGGCGGCTCCGGCGCCCGCGCTAGCCTGCCCCGCGTGACCGCCGAGCTCCGCCGGACCCCTCTCTACGACGAGCACGTCGCCGCCGGCGGGCGGCTGGTCCCGTTCGCCGGCTGGGAGATGCCGGTGCAGTACGAGGGCGTCGCCGCCGAGCACGCGGCCGTCCGCGAGCGCGCCGGCATGTTCGACGTCTCGCACATGGGCCAGATCGGCACCCGCGGCCCCGACGCCGCGGCCTTCCTCCAGCACGTCGTCAGCAACGACGTCGACAAGCTCGCGCCCGGCGGTGCTCAGTACTCGTGCCTCTGCGCCGACGACGGCGGCATCGTGGACGACCTCTTCAGCTACGAGCTCGAGGGCTGGATCGCCGACTACCTCACGGTCTCGAACGCGGCCAACCACGAGACCGACCTCGCGCGCTTCCGCGAGCTGGCCGTCGGCTTCGACGTCGAGGTGGTCGACCTCGCTCCCGACTTCGCGATGCTCGCCGTCCAGGGCCCCGAGGCCCGCGCCGCGGTCGCCGGCCTCGCCTCCTCCGATCTGCCGCCCCGGATGCGGACCGCGACGCTCGCGGTCGCCGGCGCCGAGGCGCTGGTCTGCGGCACCGGCTACACCGGCGAGGACGGGGTCGAGATCATGGTCGCGCCGGAGGACGCCCCGGCGCTCTGGCGGGCGCTGCTCGCATCCGGAGTGACGCCCTGCGGGCTCGGTGCCCGCGACACCCTCCGGCTCGAGGTCTGCTTCCACCTCCACGGCAACGACATGGGTCCCGACCGCAATCCGATCGAGGCCGGGCTCGGGTGGTGCTGCAAGGAAGAGACGGGCTTCGCCGGCTCCGAGGCGGTCGCGGCCGCCCGCGCCGAGGGGACCGCCGAGCGGCTGGCGGCGTTCGTGATCACCGACCGCGGGATCCCCCGGGAGGGCAACCCGATCCTCGACGGCGAGGATCGGGTCGGAACGGTGACCAGCGGGACGTTCTCGCCCTCGCTGGGCATCGGCATCGGGATGGGATACGTTCGCTCCGACCTGGCCGAGCCGGGCACGGCGGTCGCGATCGACGTCCGCGGCCGGCGCCGGGAGGCGGAGATCCGCAGCAAGCCGCTCTACGCGGGCAACTGACCGACAGACCGACGAAAGGACGACATGGCGACCGAGGAGAGCTACCCCGAGGACCTGCGCTACCACCCCGAGCACGACTGGGCTCGGATCGAGGGCGATCAGGCGACCTTCGGCATCACCTGGTACGCCCAGGACTCCCTCGGCGACGTCGTCTTCTTCGATCCGCCGGAGGTCGGCGCGACGATCGCCAAGGACGAGCCCTACACGGAGGTCGAGTCGGTCAAGGCCGTCTCCGACGTCATCGCCCCGCTCAGCGGCGAGATCCTCGAGGTCAACGACGAGGCCGGCACGAACCCGGAGCTGATCAACACGGACCCCTACGGCCAGGGCTGGATGGTGAAGGTCAAGCTCACGGATACGTCGGAGGTCGAAGCGCTCCTTGACGCGGACGGTTACCGGGAGCTCATCGCTGAGTAGATCACCCCGAGGAAATGCTCCGGCTTCGCCGTCCGCTTTCCTCGGACCGTTGGGTGCTACTGGACGGGAACCCTGTGAGGTTGGGATTGAAACCCTGTGAGCTGTCCGCTTCCCGGGTCCGGTCGCCCCGTTCTCTAACCTGCTGCCGGTGAGCGGCTACACCTCCGTCACCGGCGACGAGCGTCGCGAGATGCTCGCGGCCATCGGGGTCTCCTCGGTCGAGGAGCTCTTCGACGTGCCCGCGGGCGTCCGCCTCGATCGCGACCTCGATCTGCCCGACGGCCTGACCGAGGCCGAGGTCTACGAGCGGATGCGCGATCTCGCCGCCCGCAACGCCGATGCCGAGTCCGAGATCTGCTTCCTCGGCGCCGGGATGTACGACCACTACGCACCGGCGATCGTCGACGCGATCGTCTCGCGCTCCGAGTTCCTGACGCCGTACACGCCGTACCAGCCGGAGATCTCCCAGGGCGGGCTGCAGGCGATGTTCGAGTTCCAGACGGCGATGACGGAGCTGACCGGCCTGCCGCTCTCCAGCGCGGGGCTCTACGAGGGCCCCTCGACGGTCGCCGCCGCCGGGTACCTGGCGATCGGCGCCACGAAGCGCCGCCGGTTCGTCGTCTCCGGCGGCGTCAACCCGGAGTCGCGCGACACCCTCGCCACCTACAGCGCCGGCTACCCGGCGCAGGTGGCGACCGTCCCGCTGGCCGACGGGCTGACCGATCTCGACGCCCTCGCCGAGGCCGTCGACTCCGAGACCGCCGCCGTCTTCGTCCAGTACCCCAACTTCGTCGGCGCCATCGAGGACCTCGAGGCGATCGCCGCCGTCGCCCACGACGCGGGAGCGCTGCTGATCGCCGCCTGCGATCCGATCGCGCTCGGCATCCTCCGGGCCCCTGGCGACGCCGGCGTCGACATCGCCGTCGGCGAGGGCCAGCCGCTCGGCAACCGGCTCGACTACGGCGGCCCGTCCTTCGGCTTCTTCTGCGCGACCGAGGCCCAGATCCGCCGGATGCCCGGCCGGATCGCCGGCGAGACGACCGACGTCGACGGCCGCCGCGGCTTCGTCCTCGCCCTGCAGACCCGCGAGCAGCACATCCGCCGGGAGAAGGCGACCCACAACATCTGCACCGCCCAGGCGCTGAATGCGCTCGGCGGGATGATCTACCTGAGCTGGCTCGGCCGCCGTGGGCTCGTCGAGCTCGGCGAGCTGCTGGTCCGCCGGACCCACTACGCCCGCGAGACCCTCGCCGCCGTCGACGGCGTCTCGCTGCTGCACGACCAGCCGGTCGTCCGCGAGTTCGCGATCACCTTCGACGCGCCCGTCGGCCGCGTCCTCGACCACTGCGCGAGCGCCGGGATCGCCGCCGGCGTCCCGCTCGCCGAGGAGTACGGCAACGGCCTGCTCGTCGCGATCACCGAGCAGCGCACGATCGAGCAGATCGACCGCCTCGCCGAGGTGCTCGGCGACGGCATCGCCCTCGCCCGCTCCGCCGGCGCCAAGCGCGAGGAGGTGACCGCATGAGCGACGCCGTCGTCGACCCGCCCGCGACCGCCGAGGTCCCGACGCCGATGCAGCGCGACCGCGCGACGACGATCTACGAGCGCTCGGTCCCGGGCCGCCGCGCGGCGGCGATCCCCGCCTCCGGCGTCCCGGGCGGCGACGTGCCGATCGACGAGCTGATCCCGTCGCGGTTGCTCCGCGACGAGCCCGCCCGCCTTCCCGAGGTCTCCGAGCCCGAGATCGTGCGCCACTACAACCGGCTCTCGCGACGCAACTTCGACCTCGACTCCGGCATCTATCCGCTCGGCTCGTGCACGATGAAGCACAACCCGCGCATCAACGAGCGCGTCGCGGCGCTGCCCGGGCACGCCCGCCTGCACCCGGCCCAGGACCCGGCACGGGCCCAGGGGGCCCTCGAGCTGATGTGGTCGCTGGAGCGCTCGCTGAGCGAGATCTGCGGCCTGCCGCACGTCAGCCTCCAGCCCTCGGCCGGCTCCCACGGCGAGCTCGCCGGGCTGCTGCTCACCCGCGCCTTCCACGAGGCCAACGGCGACGCCGGGACGCGGACCCGGGTGCTGACCCCGGACACCGCCCACGGGACGAACCCGGCCTCGGTGACGATGGCCGGCTACGAGGTCGTCAAGGTCGCGACCAACGAGGACGGCGGGGTTGACCTCGACGACCTCCGCGCGAAAACCGACGAGCGCGTCGCCTGCCTGATGCTGACCAACCCGAACACGCTCGGCCTGTTCGACCGCAACATCGCCGAGATCACCGGCATCGTCCGCGAGGCCGGCGGGACCCTCTACTACGACGGCGCCAACCTGAACGCGATCATGGGCCACTCGCGACCCGGCGACATGGGCTTCGACATCGTCCACGTCAACCTCCACAAGTCGTTCAGCCAGCCGCACGGCGGTGGCGGGCCCGGAGCGGGGCCGATCGCGGTCTCCGAGCGGATCGAGCCCTACCTGCCGGTGCCGCGGATCGAGCGCGTCGAGGCCGGCTCGGCGAACGGCTCGAACGGGGACGCCCCGCACGTCCGCTTCGAGCTCCGCGGCGCCGAGGACCACCCGGCTTCGATCGGGCGCCTGCGCGGGTTCCAGGGCAACTTCGGCGTCTTCGTGCGCTCCTACGCCTACATCCTCAGCCTCGGCGGCGACGGGCTCGCCGAGGCGTCGGAGACCGCCGTCCTCAACGCCAACTACCTGCTCGCGAGGATGAGCGAGGGGCGCGCGGGCCGCTACCTGCCGATCGCCTTCGATCGCCGCCCGATGCACGAGTTCGTGCTCTCGGGCAGCGAGGCGAAGAAGCAGCTCGACATCAAGACGCTCGACATCGCCAAGCGGCTGCTCGACCACAACATGCACCCGCCGACCGTCTACTTCCCGCTGCTCGTCGACGAGGCGCTGATGATCGAGCCGACCGAGACCGAGACCCGCGAGTCGCTCGACGGCTTCGCCGACGCGGTCGAGGCGATCCTCGCTGAGGCCGAGCAGGACCCCGAGATCGCGCGGCAGGCTCCCTACACGACGCCGGTCCGCCGGCTCGACGAGGCCGGCGCCGCGCGGAACCCGGTCGTAAGGCAGGACCTCGGCTAGAGCCCGCTCGGGAGCTCCTGGTGGAGCTCCAGCACCGGCGCGAACGGATCGCCGTCGCGCTCGAAGCGCTCGAGCACGTCGCCGGCCGTGAACCGGAGCTGCTCCGGGTCGCCGTCGGACCCGGCGCGCTCGACCTCGTCCCAGCGGAGCGGGGCGGAGGCGGTCGGCAGCTCGCGCGCCCGCAGCGAGTAGGCGGCGACGGTCGTCTTCGTCCGCGTGTTCTGGCTCCAGTCGACGAAGACCTTGCCGGGCCGCAGCGACTTCGTCATCTGCGAGGTCACGAGGTCCGGCTCGGAGCTCTCGAGGGCGCGGGCGACCGCTTGGGAGAACGGCTTCGTCGTCTCGTAGGTCAGATCGCCGTTGAGCGGGACGTAGACCTGCATCCCCTTCGAGCCCGAGGTCTTGGCGAACGACTCGAGGCCGAACCCGGCGAACAGCGCGCGGATCCGGAGCGCCACCGCGCAGCACTCGACGATCGTCGCCGGGGCTCCCGGGTCGAGGTCGAAGGCGAGCACGGTCGGTCGCTCGTAGTCGGCCGTCGTCGCCAGCGAGGGATGGAGCTCGATCGCCGCGAGCTGGGCGAGCCAAACGAGTGTGGGCAGGTCGTCGCAGACCGCGAACTCGATCGTGCCGGCGCGGCTGCCGACCTCGATCGCCGCCGTCCGGACCCAGTCGGGCCGGTGCGCGGGGCTGTTCTTCTCGAAGAAGTGCTTGCCGGCGACGCCGTCGGGATAGCGGACGACGGTCAGCGGCCGGTCGCGGAGGTGCGGCAGCAGCGCCGGGGCGATCCGGGCGTAGTAGTCGATCACCTCGCCCTTGGTGAACCTCGCCTCCGGGTAGAGGACCTTGTCGAGGTTCGTGACCGACAGCCGGCGGCCGTCGATCTCTACTTCGCGGCCTTCGCCCGGGACTTGCTCTTCGCCTTGGTCGAGGTCGACTTGCGCGAGGTGGACTTCTTGGCGGGTGCCTTCGGCTTCGCCTCGGACTTCTCCTTGCGCTCGGCGCCGCCGCTGAGCTCCTCGCCCTTGATCGCCGCCAGCGACTCCTCGAGGGCGGCCATCAGGTCGGGGGCCTTCGTCGCCTTCGGCGTCTCGGCCTTGGCGGCGAGGACGTCCTCGCCGGCGGCCTTGCGCTCGATCAGCGACAGCAGCTCGGCGCGGTACTCGTCCTTATAGGAGCCGGGGTCGAACTCGGCGGAGAGCGACTCGATCAGCTGCTTGGCCATCTCGATCTCCTGCTTGCGCGGCGGCGTGTCGGGCTCCTCGCCGAGCAGGCCCTCGAGCTGCGAGGCGGGGACGACCTCGTCGGCGAATCGCATCGTCGCCAGCGTCAGGACGCCGTCGCCGGCCCGGATCGCGCAGAGGCTCTCGCGGTTGCGGAGCACGAAACGGGCGATCGCGACCTTGCGCTGCTCGCCCATCGCCTCGGCCAGCAGGGCGTAGGCGCGCTCGGCGCCCGGCGCCGGGCCGAGGTAATAAGGCTGGTTGAAGTAGATCGGGTCGATCTGGTCGAGGTCGACGAAGTCCTCGATCTCGATCGCCTTCGAGCGCTTCGGCGCGAGCGAGTCGAGCTCCTCGCGCGAGAGGATCACGTACTGCTCGGGGGAGATCTCATAGCCCTTGACGAGGTCCTCGTAGGCGACCTCCTCGCCGTCGGTCTCGGCGACGCGCTTGTGGCGGACCCGCGAGCCGTCCTCCTGCCGCAGCTCGCGGAAGCGGATGGCCTTGCTCGAGACCGCCGAGTACAGCTTCACGGGCACGTTCAAGAGCCCGAAGGTGATCGTCCCTGTCCAGATCGCTCGTGGCATGAGTGCAGTCTTTCGACGATACCGCGCTGCTTCCGCCCGAAACATCGGATGCGGGCGTGATCTTGCGGTGCCCGCAGTTCGTGGGGCCCCCGGGGCGCGAGCCGTGGCTCTGCTGTGAGGGTGTGCCGGTGGGCGGCTTCCGGTGCGCGCGAGGAACCTGCGGATGGTGGAACCGGACCGATGGAACCCCAGGTTTCGTTACCGGACGCCTTCGCGGATGGCCTCGGGTGACGAAACCCTCGTGGGGGCACGGGTTTCGTCACCTCAGGGAGGACTCGACGATCGCGGGTGACGAAACCCGCGTTGACGACCGCTGTTCCCAGCCGGACCGACCGCCGCCGACTGGCCGCGCCGTATCGGCTCGGCGGTTTGCGGTGCGCGCATGGCCGAAAGCGTGGGATACGCGACTTGACGGACAGACGCGGTCCGGGGAGGATCGGCCCATGACCGCTCCCCGATCCGCCGCCTCCCCGATCGTCTTCGTCGGCTTCGACGACGTTCAGGCTCTCGACGTCACCGGCCCGTGGGAGGTCTTCAACACCGCTGGGCTGATCGTCGGCCGGGCGCCCGAGCTGCGGCTTCTGACCCCCGGGGGCCGCGAGGTTCGGGCCAACAGCGGCCTGCGGATGGCAGCTGACGGCGACATCGCCGGCTACGACGGAGATGTCGGGACGCTCGTCGTCCCCGGCGGGCTCGGGGTCCGCGACGCGATCCGCGACCCGGGGCTGGTCGCCGCGGTCGGCGCACTCGCCGGGCGGGCCCGCCGGGTCGCCGGCGTCTGCACCGGCGCGTTCCTGCTCGCCGAGGCCGGACTGCTCGACGGTCGCCGGGCGACGACCCACTGGGCGAGCTGCGACCGGCTCGCCGAGCGGTATCCGGAGGTCGCCGTCGAATCCGACCCGATCTTCGTCCGCGACGGCGACGTCTTCACGTCTGCCGGCGTCACCGCCGGGATGGACCTCGCGCTCGCGCTCGCCGAGGAGGACCACGGCCCCGGCCCGGCGCTGCAGGCGGCGCGGATGCTCGTCGTCTACGCGCGCCGCCCCGGCGGGCAGGCGCAGTTCTCGGTCCAGCTCTCCCACCAGATGGCCGAGCGGGAGCCGATCCGCGAGCTCCAGGGCTGGATCGCCGACAACCTCGAGTCCGACCTCTCGGTCGGCGAGCTCGCCGGTCGCGTCCATCTCTCCGAGCGCCAGTTCGCCCGCGTCTTCCGGCGCGAGGTCGGCACCAGCCCGGCCGACTACGTCGAGCGCCTCCGGGTCGAGCGCGCCCGCAGCATCCTCGAGACCGACCGGGCGCCGCTCGACGCCGTCGCCGCCCGCTGCGGGTTCGCCGGCGCCGAGGTCATGCGCCGCGCCTTTCGGCGCCGGCTCGGCACGAGCCCGCGCGAGTACCGCGACCGCTTCCGGCCGCCGCTGGCGGCCTGACTCCGACCATCCAGCGCCGACAACCCCAGAACCAGGAGCAGACCATGCAGATAGCGATCCCGATCTTCCCGGCTTTCACCGCCCTCGATGCGATCGGCCCCTACGAGGTGCTCCAGCGCCTGCCCGAGGCCGAGGTCGTCTTCTGCTCGGAGGAGCGCGGCCCGATCCGGACCGAGCAGGGGATGCTCGCGATCGTCGCCGACCGCGCCCTCTCCGAGGTCCCCGAGCCCGACGTCGTCGTGGTACCCGGCGGCAGCGGCACCCGGCACATGCTGAGCCCCGATGACCCCTACGTGCGCTGGATCGCCTCCGTGCACGAGGCGACCACCTGGACGACCTCGGTCTGCACCGGCTCGACCCTGCTCGCGGCCGCCGGCGTGCTCCACGGAACCGATGCGTCGACCCACTGGGCGGCGCGCGGCCTGCTCGACCAGCTCGGCGCCGTCTCCGTCCCCGACCGGGTGGTCGAGCGCGGCAAGGTGATGACCGCCGCCGGGGTCTCTTCCGGGATCGACATGGCGCTGCGGCTCGCGGAGCGGATCGCCGGCGCACGGGTCGCCGAGGCGATCCAGCTCGGCATCGAATACGACCCCGACCCGCCCTTCGACTCGGGCTCGCTCGAGAAGGCCTCACCCGAGGTCCTCGAGACCTGCGGGGTCGCGCTCGCGGCCGAGGACGGGCGCGCCGTCGAGGTGCACGGGCTCGGCGGCGGGTAGATTCCCCGCCCGTGAGCGCGGGACCCAGGCGAATCTTCAGCGGCATCCAGCCGACCGGCCGCAAGCACCTCGGCAACTACATCGGGGCGATCCGCCAATACGTCGAGGGCCAGGAGAGCGCCGACGCCGGGGCCGGCGAGCTCGCGATCTACTGCATCGTCGACCTCCACGCGATCACCGTCGCCTACGACCCCGAGGAGCTCCGCGAGCGGGTCCACGACACGACCGCGATCCTGCTCGCGGCCGGGCTCGACCCGGAGCGCTGCGTGCTCTTCCGCCAGGGCGACGTCCGCCAGCACACCGAGCTCTGCTGGCTGCTCGGCGGCGTCACGGCCTGGGGAGACCTCAACCGGATGACGCAATGGAAGGTCAAACGCGAGCAGATCGAGCAGCAGACCGGCGCCTTCGTCTCCGCGGGGCTCTTCAACTACCCGGTCCTGCAGGCGGCCGACGTGCTCGCCTATCGGGCGACCGAGGTCCCCGTCGGCGACGACCAGCGCCAGCACATCGAGCTGACCCGCGAGATCGCCCGCCGCTTCAACGAGCGCTTCGGGCCGACCCTGGTCGAGCCCGAGCACGTGATCCCCGGGGTCGGCGCCCGGATCATGGACCTGCAGGACCCGATGAGCAAGATGTCGACGACCGCCGGCGGCGAGTCCGGGAGGGTCTACGTCCTCGACGAGCCCGACGCGATCCGGAAGAAGTTCCGCAGCGCCGTCACCGACTCCGGCCGCGAGGTTCGCCGGGGCGGGCCCGAGGGCGGCAAGGAGGGGATCGAGAACCTGATCGAGATCCTCTGCGTGGTCCGCGGGGCCGGGCCCGAGGAGATCGAGACCGAGTTCGAGGGCAGGGGCTACGGCGACTTCAAATCCGCGGTCGGCGACGCGGTCGCCGACTTCCTGGCGCCCGTCCGGGAGCGTTACGCCGAGCTCCGCTCCGACCCCGGCGAGCTCGAGCGCACGCTGGCGGCCGGAGCCGAAAGCGCCCGCGCGATCGCCGAGCCGGTGCTCGCCGACGTCCGCGACGCCATGGGCGTCGCCGCTCCGCGCTAGCGGTCCGCCCTCGGAATCGCCATCAGGCGGGCCCGCGTCGCCGGGTCGAGGCGCTCGATCGCGTAGCGGAGCATCGTCCGCGGCATCGCCGGGGCGTGCTCGCCGAGGAAGGCGACGAGGCGCTCCTCGTCCCGCTTGCCCGCCTCGCGGAGCATCCAGCCGCACGCCTTGTGGATCAGGTCGTGGTCGTCCCCGAGCAGGCGCTCGGAGATCGCGAACGTGTCGTCGAGATCACCGGCGCCGATCAGCGCCAGCGTCGAGATGATCGCGATCCGGCGTTCCCACAGCGACCGCGAACGGGCGAGCCCGTACAGCGGCCGGCGCGAGCGATCGAGCAGGTACGTCCCGACGATCCGCGGGCAGGATGCGTCGACCAGGTCCCAGTTGTCGATCCGGCCGGTGCTCGCGAGGTAGGCCTCGTAGACGTCGCGGCGCGACCCGGGATCGGACTCGAACAGGTCGACCATCAGGAGCAGCGCGACCAGCCGCTCCTCGTGGATCGGGCTCTCGAGCAGACGAAGGGAGCCCGGCAGCGAAAGGCCGCGGTGGGCACGCACGACCCGCCGGCAGGCGGGAACCCTGACGCCGATGAAGGTGTCGCCCTCGCCGTAGCCGCCGGGCCCGGTCTTGAAGAACCGCTGCAGGTCGGGCACCCGATCGGGCTCCGCCGCCTCCCGAAGTTCCTCGCGAATTGCGGAGAGCTCGTCGGCCATCGGCGCCAGCCTACGGCCGCGGGCCGCTCACCGACCGGCGGCGGGCCTAGTCTTCAACCCGTGCGCACCGCCGACCTCGAGCTCGATCTCGACGTCTTCGCCGGGCCGTTCGACCTGCTGCTCGCGATCGTCCTCCGGGAGGAGATCAGCCTGCTCGAGGTCGAGCTCGGCGCGATCGTCTGCGCATACATGGAGCATCTCGACGACGAGGGCGAGCTCGATCTCGAGGCGGCGACCGAGTTCCTCGTCCTGATCGCCGCGCTGCTCGAGCTGAAGTCGCGGCTGATGCTCCCCACCGAGGAGGAGCCCGAGCTCGACCTCGGCCCCGAGGAGGCCGCCGACGAGCTGCTCGCGCGGATGCTCGAGTACCGGCGCTACAAGGACGCCGGCGCCGAGCTCGCCCGCCGGTTCGCCGAGAACGGCCCCTACCTGTACCGGTCCGCGCCGCTGCCGCTCGAGCTGCGCCGGATCTCGCTCGAGGCCTCGCGGCAGGCCTACGACCCCGATCGCCTCGGCGTCGCGCTCGGCGATCTGCTGACGCCGCCGCCCGTCGTCGACACCAGCCACATCCGCCCGACCGTCTCGCTCGAGCGCCGTCTCGACGTCCTCCGCGGGCTCCTCGGCCGGGCGTCCCGCGTCGACTTCGACGAGGCCTTCGGCGGCGAGGACAGGCTCACCCAGGCGGTGACCATCTTCGCGCTCCTCGAGCTCCACAAGAAGGGCGAGGCGACCTGGTCGCAGCGTGAGAACTTCGGGCCGATCGAGATCACCTCCGGCGGCCGCGGCTCCGCCTCGGGAGCGGCGAAATGAGCCCCGGGGGCATCGGCGACGGCAGCGCCGCCGGCCTCGCCCGCACGGTCGAGGCGCTGCTCTTCCTCTCGCCCGATCCGGTGCCGGTCGGCGAGCTGATCGACGCCTGCGAGGTCAGCGAGGTCCAGATCCGGAATGCGCTCGACCTGCTCGCCGAGGAGCTCGCCCCGGGTCGGCGCGGCCTCGTCCTCCGGGAGATCGCCGGCGGTTACGCGCTCGCCACCGACCCGGGCGCCGAGCACGCGGCGCGGCGCCTGCTGGCCCGGCCGAAGACTCCACCGCTGACTCCGGCGCAGGCCGAGACGCTGGCGATCGTCGCCTACCTGCAGCCGGTCTCGCGGCCCGAGATCGCGCGGATCCGCGGCGTCAACTCGGAGTCCGGCGTCCAGACCCTGAGCGAGCGCGGGTTGATCGAGGAGGCGGGGCGGTCCCGGTTCGGCGCCGTCATCTACCGGACGACGGAGCTGTTCGAGCGGCTCTTCGGCCTGACCGGGCTCGAGGACCTGCCGGACCCGGCCAAGTTCGACCCGACGCCCGAGGATGCCGCCGAGCTCCGGGAGCGGCTGCTCAGGGCCGGCGAGCAGCGCGCCGCGCCCTGAGTTGGCCGTCGAGCTGACCGTCCGCGACGGCGAGCTCGCCGTCACCCGGCTCGCAGCCGGATCGCCGCCCCCCGACTGGGCGCGGCCCGGCGCCGGCGGGATCGTCGCCACGGTCGCGACCGCGGAGGAGACGTCGGTGGTCTGCGATGCGGCGGCGGTGCCGGCGGGCGTGACGTCATCGTCCGGCTGGGCGGCGCTCGCGGTCGCCGGCCCGCTCGAGCACTCGCTGACCGGGATCCTCGCCTCGCTCGCGACGCCGCTCGCCGACGCCGAGGTCCCGATCTTCGCGATCTCGACCTACGACACCGACTACCTGTTGGTGCCCGCAGTCCGGCTCGCGGAGGCCGTCGCCGCCCTGCGCGGTGCCGGCCACGCGGTCGCGGACCGGGCGGGGGAGGGCTGAGCGGTGCGGCTCGCGAAGTACCTCGCCCACAGCGGCGTCGCCTCACGGCGGGCTTCGGAGGGGCTGATCGCCTCCGGCAGGGTCACGATCGCCGGCGCGGTCGTCACCGACCCCGCCCGTGACGTCGACGAGACCAGCGGCGTCGCCGTCGACGGGCGCGTGGTCGGTCCCGAGCCGCGCGAGACCTGGATCCTGAACAAGCCGCTGAACGTCACCTCGACCGCCGACGAGCCGGGGCGGCGGCGCGCCGTCACCGACCTGGTCGCGACCGAACGCCGCCTCTACCCGGTCGGGCGTCTCGACGCCGACTCGACCGGGCTGATCCTCCTGACCAACGACGGCGAGCTGGCGAACCTGCTCACCCATCCCCGCTACGGGGTCCCGAAGGCCTACCGGGCGCGGCTCACCGGACCGATCGGCGAGCGCGAGATCGAGCGCCTGCGGGACGGGGTCGAGCTCGACGACGGCCCGACCGCTCCGGCCGAGGTCCGCCGGCGCGGCGACCGCGAGGTCGAGATCACGATTCGCGAGGGCCGCAACCGGCAGGTCCGGAGGATGATCGAACGGGTGGGGAACCGGGTCGCGGCGCTGGAGCGGGTCCGGTTCGGTTCGCTGGAACTCGGCGACCTCGGGACGGGCGAGTCGCGGCGGCTCTCGCGGTCGGAGCTGAAGCGGCTCTGGAAGGATGCGGGACGATGAACCCCCGTCGCCCGAGAGCCCCCCGGTGAGCGAGCAGCGCGTCTTCGCCCTGCGCGGCGCCGTCCAGGCCGAGGCCAACGAGCGCGAGCCGATCCTCGCCGCGACCGACGAGTTGCTGCGCGAGCTGATCCGCCGCAACGACCTGGAGCCGGCGCGGATGATCAGCTGCATCTTCACCTGCACCGACGACCTCGACGCCGAGTTCCCGGCGGTCGCCGCCCGCAACCTCGGCCTCGACTCGGTGCCGCTGCTGTGTGCGCGGGAGATCGACGTCCCGGGATCGATGGAACGCGTGATCAGGACCATGCTCCACTACCGGGCGCCCGCCGACCACGTGCCGGCGCACGTCTACCTCGGCGCCGCCGCGGCGTTGCGCTCCGACCTCGGCTCAGCCCAGTGAGCCCCTGAGATGCCGGTCCGCTACTCGAAGAAGCTCGACGCCCTGCCCCACTACGAGGGCGGGATGGACATCGACCGCGCGCGGCGGATGTACGAGGCCTCGGACGTGATCAAGCTGGCCTCGAACGAATCCCCGTGGGGCCCGCATCCGGCGGTGCTCGAGGCGATCGGGGCGGCCGCCGCCGGATCGAACCGCTATCCGGACCAGTACGCGTCCCTGCTGCGCCGCCGGCTCGCCGACCGCTACGAGGTCGAGCCGGGCACGATCGCCGTCGCCAACGGCTCCTGCGAGATCCTGCTCGCGGCCGCGCTGGCGCTCTGCGAGCCCGGCGCCGAGATCCTCTACGCCTGGCCGTCGTTCTCGATGTACCCGCAGCTCGCCCCGCTCTCCGGGGCGCGCGAGATCCGGGTACCGCTGAACGACGCCTACGAGCACGACCTCGAGGCGATGGCGACCGAGATCACCGCCGCAACCCAGCTCGTCCTCGTCTGCAATCCGAACAACCCGACCGGCACGGCCCTTCCCGTCGCCGCGATCGCGGCTTTCCTCAACCGCGTCCCCGATCACGTCACCGTGATCCTCGACGAGGCCTACATCGAGATGCAGGTCCTCGACGACCCCGACGCCACGGTCGACCTCCTGCCGGAGCACCCGAACCTCGTCCTGCTGAGGACGTTCAGCAAGGTCTACGGCCTCGCCGGCCTCCGCTGCGGCTACGCCCTCGGCTCGGCAGGCTTCCGGGCCGCGGTGGACTCCGTCCGCCAGCCCTTCGACGTCAACTCGCTCGCGCAGGCGGCCGGGGCGGAGGCGCTCCAGCACGCCGACGACATGATCGCCCGCGTCGAGCGGACGATCGCCGAGCGGATCGGGGTCGAGGAGGAGCTCCACGACCTCGGCCTGAGGACCGCGGCATCGCAGACGAACTTCTCCTGGATCGACCTCGGCGACCGCGACGAGGCGGCGATCGTCGAGGGTCTCGGCAAGCGCGGCGTGATCGTCCGGGCGGGGACCCCGCTCGGCGGCCCGGGGCACATCCGCGTGACCTACGGGACCGAGGCCGAGAACCGGCGCTTCCTCGGCGCGCTCGCCGAGCTGCTCTGAGGCCGGGGCGGTCGTTGCAGCGGTTGCGGCCGTCACGGCGCCCTGCTACAAACCACCGACGATGAGCCGGATGACGAACTCGCACAGCGCGCCCGAGAGCGCACCGCGTCATTCCTGGCGTCTTTTGTATCGCTACTGGCGATTTACCTAGGCATCCGGCCGCGTCGTCCCGCGGACGACCCCGGAGAGCAGCCCCAAGCACCAGTACCGCCGGCCGCGGCATCCGATCGCGCCCGGCCTCCGATCGAAAGGCAACCGCGAGATGACGACCACCGACCACCACGACCCCCACAGCGGCGAAAGCCGGCGCGGATTCGACGTCGCCGGGCGCACCGTCGGCGACGGCGGCTTCACCCTGATCGCCGGCCCGTGCACCGTCGAGAGCCGTGAGCAGACCCTCGCGGTCGCCGACGCCGTCGCGAGCGATGCCGAGATGCTCCGTGGCGGCGCCTACAAGCCGCGGAGCTCCCCCTACTCCTTCCAGGGGCTCGGGCGCGATGGCCTGACGATCCTCGCCGAGGCACGGGAGCGCACCGGGCTCCCGGTCGTGACCGAGCTGCTCGACGTCCGCGACATCGACGACGTCGCCGCGGTCGCCGACGTGATCCAGGTCGGCGCCCGGAACATGCAGAACTACCCGCTGCTGACCGAGCTCGGCCGGACCGATCGCGCCGTGCTGCTGAAACGCGGCCTCGCGGCGACCCTCGACGAGCTGCTGTCGGCTGCCGAGTACATCCTCAAGGAGGGAAACCAGCGGGTCATCCTCTGCGAGCGGGGCATCCGCTCGCACGAGACCGCGTACCGGTTCACGCTCGACCTGCTGGCGGTGCCGGCGCTGCGCGAGCGGACTTCGCTGCCGGTCTTCGTCGACCCGAGCCACGCTCCGGGCCGCAGCGACTGGGTCGAGCCGATGTCGCTGGCGGCTGCCGCCGCCGGGGCCGACGGGATCATCGTCGAGGTCCACGACGATCCGGCGAACGCGCTCTGCGACGGCCCGCAGGCGCTCGACGCCGCCGCGTTCCCGGGCTATGCGGAGCGCGTTCGCGCGGTCGCCGAGATCGCGGGTCGCGGCGCAGTCGTACCCGTTTGAGCAATGATCGGCCGGTGCCCGGCCAGACCGACAACCCGCCCCGGATCGCGGTCCTCGGCGTCGGGCTCATCGGCGGCTCGATCGGCCTCGCCGCCCGCCACCGGCTCGGCGTCCCGGTCACCGGATGGGATCCTGAGTCCGCCAACGTCGGCCGCGCGGTCGAGCTCGGTGCGCTCGACGAGGTCGCCGACAGCGTGGCCGCGGCGTGCGGCGGTGCCGACGTGGTCTTCTGCGCCGCTCCCGTCGCCGCGCTGCCCGGGCTCGTCGCGTCGGCGCTGGAGGCGACGGGACCGGCCGCGGTCGTCACCGACGTCGGCTCGACCAAGCACGCGCTCGTCGCGGCGACCTCGGCGCTGCGCGACTCCGACCGCTTCATCGGCGGCCACCCCTTGGCCGGCGCCGAGACAGCGGGAGTCGAGGGCTCCCGGCAGGAGCTCTTCGAGGGCGCCCGCTGGTATCTGACCCCGACCGAGCGGTCTCAGGGCGTCCTATTCGACCGCCTGCACGGCGTCCTCGCCGGGATCGGCGCTCGGCCGATGGCGATCGACGCCGAGGTCCACGACCGCGAGATGGCGGCGATCTCTCATCTCCCGCACGTCCTCGCCAACGCGCTCGCGTCCGTGGCCGCCCGCTCGGTTCGCGGCGAGGGCGAACGCCGGCCCGAGGTCGGTAGGAGCTTCCGCGACGCGACGCGCGTCGCCGGGGCGAACCCGGCGATCTGGGCCGACATCTTCAGCTCGAACGCCGAAGCCGTCGCGGCCGAGATCGACGAGGTCGCCGCGCTCCTCGGCGAGGCTTCGAAGCTGATTCGAGAGGGCGACCGGGGGCGAATCGCGGCCTGGCAGGAGGCCGCGCGCGAGGACCGCCGGACGATGCTCGAGGCCGACCTCACCGCGGCCCCGCTGGTCGAGCTCCGGGTCGCCGTCGAGAACCGCCCCGGCACCGTCGCCGAGATCGCGCTCGCCCTCGGCCGGGCGGGGGTCAACATCGAGGACATGTCGCTGTTCCCCGCAGCCGACCGGCGGACCGGGGCGATCTCGCTCTGGATCGCCGGCCTCGACGAGGCTCGTCAGGCGGCCGAGGTCGTCGCCGGGCTCGGACACGAGGTCGCGCCGATCGCCGAGGCGGGCTGAGTGGCTGCGATCGTCGACGCCCACTTCGCGCCGGCGGGCTCGCTGAGGGGCGAGCTCACGGCGCCGCCCGACAAGTCGATCTCCCACAGGGCGGCGCTGATCGGCGGGTTCGGCGACGGCGAGACGCGGATCGAGCGATACCTCGACGCCGCCGACACCCGCAGCACCCTCGACGCCGTCCGCTCCCTCGGAGCGCGGGTCGATGCCGCACCGGGCGGGCCGGGCTCGCTGACGGTCGAGATCGCCGGGTTCGGCCTCCGCGGCGCCGTCGCTCCCGCCGGGCCGATCGACGTCGGCAACGCCGGGACCCTGATCCGGCTGCTCTCGGGGCTCCTCGCCGGGCAGGACGGCCGCTCGTTCGTCCTCGACGGCGACGAGTCGATCCGCTCGCGCCCCATGGGACGGGTGGCGGACCCGCTGCGCGAGATGGGAGCCGCGGTCGAGACCGCGGAGGGGGGACGCCCTCCGGTGACGATCGCCGGGCGGCCCCTGCGGGCGATCCACTACGAGCTTCCGGTCGCCTCCGCACAGGTCAAGTCGTGCGTGCTCCTCGCCGGCCTCCTCGCCGAGGGGCGGACGACCGTCCGCGAGCCGGCCGCGACCCGCGACCACAGCGAGCGGATGCTCCGCGCCGCCGGGGCCGACCTGCGCGTCGAGCGCGACCACCCGAGCCTGCCCACCGATCCGGTCGCGGCGACGATCGGGATCGAGCCCGCCGAGCGCCTCGTGCTGCCGCCGATGACGGTGCCCGGCGACCTCTCCTCGGCGGCCTTCCACCTCGCCGCCGGCCTGATCGTCCCCGGGGCGGACGTCAGGATCGCCGGAGTCGGGCTCAACCCGACCCGGATCGGGCTGCTCGGGATCCTCAACCGGATGGGAGCCGACGTCGAGGTCGTCGAGGGGGGCTTCGAGGGCGGCGAGCCGGTCGGGTCGCTGCGCGCCCGGCACGGGCACCTCCAGGCCGCTCTCGTGGGCGCCTCCGAGGTCGCGACGACGATCGACGAGCTTCCGCTCGTCGGGTTGCTCGCGTGCTTCGCCGAGGGGACGACCCGGATCGAGGGTGCCGAGGAGCTGCGGCACAAGGAGTCGGACCGGATCGACGGCGTCGTCGGCGCCCTGAACGCGCTCGGCGGCGACGCCGAGGCGCTCCCCGACGGCTTCGCCGTCACCGGCACCGGCGGGCTGCGCGGCGGCGAGATGGACTCCCGCGGCGATCACCGCCTGGCGATGCTCGGGGCGGTCGCCGGCCTCGCGTCGGAGGAGGGCGTGACGGTCCGCGACTTCGGAGCCGCCCGGATCAGCTACCCCGGGTTCGAGGCCGATCTGAGGTCGCTGCTCGCCTGAACGGCGGCGCAGCGCAGTCGAGCAGCCCAGAGGGCTGCGAGTCGCGCAGCTATTTCGTCAGCGCATTGAGCAGGATCAGCGCGCCGCCGATCGCGGTCAGCGCGATCGCGCCGAGGATCGCGCGCATCTGCGATCCGCCGCTCGCCCTCGCGGCGACGTAGGAGTAGACGGCGAGGATCCCGAACCCGATCCACTGCGAGAGGATGAACGCGAGCTCGAGCCTGATCAGATCGAGCACCGCGAGGACGAACATCGAGATCGGGAGGAACGCGATCACGAGTCCGGTCACGGCCTCCCGGTATTCGTGCTGGATCTCGTCCTCGGTCGCCGGTCGGCGACTGCGGATCGAGATCCCGACCCGGTCCGCGAAGACCTCGGCCAGCGTCAAAGCGATGGCGGCCCCGAGCACGTAGGCGAGGACCTTTCCCGGCTGGTCCTCGACGCCCTCGAGGGCGACGTCGACGGCCATCACCGCGATCAGGACGTAGATCGCCCGATCGGCGTGTCGCGTGAAGTTCAGCACGGCCGCAGCCTACGCGGTCGCCGGACGTCCCCGGCCGACCCGGCTACTCTGCTCCGGCTCATGGTCATCGCCATCGACGGGCCCGCCGGGGCCGGTAAATCGACCGTTGCCCGGGCGCTCGCCGAGCGCCTCGGCTTCACGTACCTGGACTCGGGCGCGATGTACCGCAGCGTCGCCCTGGCGACCCTGCGCGCCGGCGCCGACCCAGACGACCCGGATGCGGTCACCGCGATCGCACGCGACCTCGACCTGTCGATCGCCCCCGGCCGGGTCGCGATCGGCCCCGAGGACGTTTCAACCGCCATCAGGACGCCGGACGTCACCGCCGCCGCGTCCCGGGTATCCGTCCACCCCGGCGTCCGCACCGCGATGGTCGACCGCCAGCGGACGCTGGTCGCAACCGGCGCCTGGGTTGCCGAGGGCCGCGACATCGGCACCGTCGTCTGTCCGGAGTCGCCCCTGAAGGTCCATCTGACCGCGTCCGAGGACGAGCGTGCCCGTCGACGCTCGGCCGAGACCGGGGAGGATCCCGAGGCCGTCCTCGCCGCCCAGCGGGATCGCGACGCCCGCGATCGCGGCCGCGAGCACGGGGCGCTCGAGCTGGCCGCCGACGCGGTCGAGCTCGACACGACCGGGCTCGACGTCGCCGCGGTCGTCGAGCGCATCGCCGCGATCGCCCGCGAGCGCGGTCTCGCCGACGGGGCATCGTCGTGAAGGTCGCGATCGTCGGCTACCCGAACGCCGGCAAGAGCACGCTGATCAACCGCCTGGCGGGGGGGCGCGAAGCGGTCACCCACGCCGAGGCGGGGGTGACCAGGGACCGCAAGGAGATCGAGACCGAGTGGAACGGGGTCCCGCTGACCCTGATCGACACCGGCGGCGTCGATCTCGCGGCCGAGGACTCCCTTTCGCGGTCGGTCCAGCACCAGGCCCGCGAGGCGATCGCCGACGCCGACGTGATCCTGCACGTCGTCGACGCGAAGGCCGGGCTCGGCCCCGGCGACGCCGAGGTCGCGGCGCTGCTGCGGTCGGCGTCGCAGCCGGTGGTCGTGGTCGCCAACAAGGTCGACAACCCCGCCGACGTCCACCTCGCGGCCGAGCTCAACTCGCTCGGGCTCGGCGAGCCGATCGCCGTCTCCGCCACCCACGGTCTCGGCACCGGCGACCTGCTCGATCGCATCACCGCCCACGCGGGCGAGGCCGGCGATGGGACCAATGCCGACGAATTGCCGCGGATCGCGATCCTCGGGCGCCCGAACGTCGGCAAGTCGTCGCTGCTGAACGCACTGCTCGGCACCGAGCGGACGATCGTCAGCCCGGTCGCGGGCACCACCCGCGACTCGATCGACACCCGGATCGAGATCGACGGGACCGAGGCGCTGCTCGTCGACACCGCCGGGATCCGCCGCCGGACGAAGGTGGCCGGGACGATCGACTACTACGCGCAGCTCCGCGCCGAGCGCGCCGCGGACCGTGCCGACGTCGCGATCCTCGTCTGCGACGCCTCCGAGGGGGTCACCGCCGAGGACCTCCGGATCGGCGAGCTGGCGATGAAGGCCGGCTGCGCGACTCTCGTCGTCCTCAACAAGTGGGACATCGTCGAGGTCGACCTCGACGACGCGAAGGCCCGGATCGAGCAGCGGCTGCGCTTGCGGCCCGAGGTGGTCACGATCTCGGCGTTGCGCGGCCGCAACCTCCAGAAGGTGCTCCCGAAAGCCCTCGAGCTCGCCGAGCGGCGGGCGGCCCGGGCGCGCACACCGGAGCTCAACCGGGTCCTCGGCGAGGCCGTCGACCGGAACCCGCCGCCCTCGAAGCGGGGTCGCCGACTGCGGCTGTACTACGCCGCGCAGGTCGGCGACGCGCCGCCGCGGATCGCGATCCAGGTCAACGACCGGACGCTGATCAACCGCGACTGGTCCTACTACCTCGAGAATCGCTTTCGCGAGGCGCTCGGCCTCGACGGGGTCCCGCTCGTCATCGACTTCGTGCCGAGACGGCGTGACCGGGGCTCCGGCTGAGCCATGACGATATAAACGCGAGGTGCAGGAGGACTCGCCAAAGGGGCAGGACGACTCGCGCGAGCGCTCGCCGCTGACCCCGAAGGAGCAGCTCGGCGGCGCCGGCCGCCGCGGACTCGCGGGCAGGGTGCGCGCCCTTCGCGACCACGGGCCGGGCAGCGGCAGCTCGGGCGCCTGGCTGCGGACCCAGCGCACTCGCGCCGCCGGGGCCTGGCGCGGAGTGGAGCCGACCAACCGGCACCGGATCGCCGCGATCGCGATCGTCGTCGCCGTCCTCGCTCTCGTCGTCTTCGTCCTGATCCCGGCGGCTCCGTGCAGCTTCCCCGGCGGCGACGCATGCCCGCCCGACGACGACGCGATCGCCCTCGTCCCCGCGGACGCGCTCGCCTACGCCCACCTCGACGTCGATCCCGAGTCCGAGCAGTTCGCCGACGCCTCGGGCATCGCCGGCCGGATCCCGCTGCTGTCGCGGATCGCCGTCGACTCGCTCACCGGGATCGCGGGCGTCGACGTCAACTACGGCCGTCAGGTGGAGCCGTGGGCGGGCGGCGAGATCGCGCTCGCGGCGCTGCCCGCAGGTCTTCGCGGCGAGCGCGTGCTGATGATCGAGGCCGACGACGCCGACGACGCCGAGAAGTTCGCCTCCGAGCTGCTCGGCCCGAAGCAGTCGACAGCGACGGTCGAAGGTACGGACGTCTCCGTCGGTCGCGGCGCCGCCGCCTGGGCGGTCACCGACGGCTTCCTGCTGTTCGGGTCACGCGCAGGGCTCGAGGCGATGCTCGCGAGCGATGCCGGCACCCTCGACGGCGCCGAGGGGACCGCCGTGATCGACGAGCTGCCCGAGGATCGCGTCGCCTACGCCTTCGTGTCGGCGGACGGGGCTCGAGCGCTGTTCGGCTCGCGCGGCCTCGCGCCGATCGACACCTTCGTCGATTCCGGCGCGACCGAGGGGGCCGCCGCATCGCTGAGCGCGGACGGTGGCGGCCTTCATCTCGCGGTCCGCAGCGACCTCGACCCCGATCGCGGCTCCGCCGCTCCGGGGTTCTTCGCTGCGCTTCCGTCGTTCACGCCGTCGCTGACCTCCGAGGTCGGACCGGCGGCCCTCGGCTACCTCGGCCTCGGCGACCCCCAGGAGGGCGTCGGCGGCCTCCTCGACCAGGCCCGATCGAGCTCGCCGGGATTGGTCGCCGCCTTCCGCCGTCTCTCCGACGACCTCGGCAGACAGGCGGGAATCGACATCGGCGACGACCTCCTGCCGCTCCTCGGCTCCGAAGCGGCGCTGACCCTGCAGCCGGTTTCGGCCGGGGCCGGGGAGGAGGTCCCCGGGGTGACGCCGGACTCGGCGACGCCGTACGTGAGCCTGATCGCCGAGGACGTCGACCCCGAGGACGCGCGGCAGGCGCTGGCGCGGTTCCAGGACCCGGTGGCGAAGGCCCTCGCGAAGCGCGAGAACGGGGGCCCGGCGTCCTTCGAGACGATTCAGATCGCCGGCCTTCAGGCGCAGTCGCTGGCGGTCAGTCCGGCGGTGAACCTCACCTACGCGACCTGGGACGACCTGCTCGTGATCTCGACCGACTCGCTCGGCATCCAGCAGGCCCGCTCGCTCGACGGCGGGCTCGATGAGTCGGAGAAGTTCCAGGACGTCACCGAGAGCTTCCCCGAGTCGGTTTCGATGATCGCCTTCCTGGATCTGACCGGCCTGCTCGACCTCGGCGAGCAGGCGGGGCTCGCGACCGATCCGACCTACACGACCTACGCGCCCGACCTGCGGACGCTGACCGCGGCCGCGCTTGCGGTGACCGCCGGTGACGACCGGCTCGACACCGACCTGAACATCGCCGTCGGCCCGCGGCAGGAGCCGGAGATCGACGCCTCGCCGCTCGGCGAATAGCATTCCCCGACGGCGCCGACCGCGCCGGCGAGCGATCAGGCGGGAAACCAGCGAAGAGAGGCCAACCAGTCAGATGACCAGCGAGATCACCGAGCACATCCACGTCGGCGAGGGCGAGCACCTGTTCACCTCCGAGAGCGTGACCGAGGGGCATCCCGACAAGATCTGCGACCAGATCTCCGACGGCATCCTCGACGCGGTGCTGGCCGAGGACCCGAAGGGCCGGGTCGCCTGCGAGACCCTCGTCAACACCGGCCTCGTGGTCGTCTCCGGTGAGATCTCCACCTCGACCTACGTCGACGTCCCGAGCATCGTCCGCCGGACGATCAACGAGATCGGATACGACAGCGGCGAGTACGGCTTCGACGGCAACAGCTGCGCGGTGATGACCGCGATCGACGAGCAGTCCGCGGACATCGCCCAGGGCGTCGACAAGGCCTACGAGGCGCGCACCGACGCCTCCGACGACGACGAGTTCGACCAGGACGGCGCCGGCGACCAGGGAATGATGTTCGGGTACGCGACGAACGAGACCCGCGCGCTGATGCCGATGCCGGTCCAGATCGCGCACACGCTCGCACGCCGGCTCTCGCAGGTCCGCAAGGACGGCACCCTCGGCTACCTTCGTCCCGACGGCAAGACCCAGGTCACCGTCCGTTACCGCGACGGGCAGCCGGTCGAGGTCGTCCGGATCCTGATCTCCACCCAGCACGCCGACGGCATCGACTGCGAGGAGACGATCAAGCCCGACCTCTGGGAGCACGTGATCGTGCCCGTCCTCGACGCCGAGTACGCGGACCTCTACGACGCCGATTCGCTGCGGCGGACGCTGCTCGTCAACCCGACCGGGAAGTTCGTCATCGGCGGCCCGGTCGGCGACGCCGGTCTGACCGGCCGCAAGATCATCGTCGACACCTACGGCGGCGCCGCCCGTCACGGCGGCGGCGCGTTCAGCGGCAAGGACCCGTCGAAGGTGGACCGCTCGGCCGCCTACGCCGCCCGCTACGTGGCCAAGAACGTCGTCGCCGCGGGGCTCGCGGATCGCTGCGAGGTTCAGCTCGCCTACGCGATCGGCGTCGCTCACCCGGTGTCGCTGATGGTTCACACCTTCGGCACCGGCAAGGTCGACGACGCGAAGCTGACCGACGCCGTCGAGGAGGTCTTCGACCTCCGGCCCGGCGCGTTCCGGCAATACCTCGACCTCCATCGCCCGATCTACCAGGCGACCGCCGCCTACGGTCACTTCGGCCGCGACGACGAGGACTTCACCTGGGAGCGGACGGACCGGGTCGACGCCCTCCGCGCGGCCGCCGGCGCCAAGGCAGGCGCCTCCGCCTGAGCGGCGTTCCACTCTTCATCGCCGTTCGGCATCTCGATTCCGGAAAGGTGAAGCTCCGATAGGTTGTGCCCGGTGTGGGCCGGGTTTCATGGCCGTGTATCGGGACTCGCGATCGGGTTGGCCCTCGCGCTTCTGCCTGCCGCTCCAGCTCCGGCCGGTGCCGCGCAGAGCGACTCGGGCGCCGCCGCCGAGCAACTCGCCGAGAAGTACGTGCCGATCGCGATGGTGCGCGAGCAGGCGACCCCGCCCTGCGACACCGCGGGCGAGCAGTACCAGCCGACGAGCGTCGAGACGGTGCTCGGCAACCCGGAGGTGACGCTGCGCAGGGACGTGCCGGGCGAGGGGCTGATGGAGGTCATGCAGGGGCCGGAGGCTTCCGACATCGCCGGCCTCGGGGACAACTACTACCTCGACCTGCCCGGCAACCCGCTCGGCGACACCTGCGCCTACGCGAAGGACTTCGCCGAGAAGCTCGCCGCGGACGAGGCGCCCGTGGTCGTCTACGCGCGGATCGGCCGCGAGCGGGGCCATCCCGGCTTCGTCCTGCAGTACTGGTTCTACTGGTACTTCAACGAGTTCAACGACCTGCACGAGAGCGACTGGGAGGGGATGCAGCTCAGCTTCGACGCCGAAACCCCGGAGGAGGGGCTGAGCCGGGAGCCGGACGAGATCATCCTCTTCCAGCACGCCGGCGGCGAGCGGGCGTCGTGGAGCGACCCCAAGGTTCAAAAGGACGGTACGCACCCGATCGTCTATCCGGCCGCCGGCTCGCACGCGACCTTCTACGACTCGACCGTCTACGTCGAGAACGGCCAGCGCGGTTCCGGGCTCGGGTGCGACAACACGAGCGAGCCGCTCCGCGAGCTGCGTCCGACCCCGGTTCTGCTGCCGGACGCGGCATCCGAGCGGGGCCCCCTGAAGTGGCTCAGCTACGAGGGCCACTGGGGCCAGCTCGAATCCGGCTACAACAACGGCCCGGCCGGACCCGCGACGAAGTCGGTCTGGCGCGAGCCCTTCACCTGGATGGCGGAGCAGCGGACGACGAGCCCGCGGTTGCCGGGCGGCTCGATCGTCGGCCCGCAGGTGACGGGCCTGTTCTGCGGCGCGGTCGCCCAGGCCTCCGATCTGTTCAACCTCAAGGAGAGCTCGCCGATCGCCCTGATCGCGGTCCTCGTCGTGGCGCTGATCGCGATCGGCCTCTTCGTCGGCTACACGAAGTGGGGCCCGGTGGACCTCGAGCAGCTCCGCGCCCGTCGCTCGTTCGGTCAGCTGGTGCGGGCGGCCCGGCAGCTCTACGGCCGCCACTGGCGGCCGCTCGTCCTGATCGCCGCGGTCGCGGTCGTGATCGTCGGCGGCACCAACCTCCTCGCCCGGCTGCTCGGGGGCAGCACCGCAGCCGGCGATGCGTCCGGGCACTCCGGCCTCGACCTGGCGCTCTCGGACCTGATCGTGACGCTCGGCCGCCCGGTCGCCTCGGCGATCGTCGCCGCGCTGGTCATCGTCGTCGTCCGTGATCTCTGCGCCTCCCGGGAGCCGGGCTTCCGCTCGGCCGTCAGCGGGGTTCGAGCGAAGGTCTGGCGCGTCGTCTTCGCGCAGCTCCTGGCGACGGGTGGGGTCGTCCTGCTCGCCCTGACCATCGTCGGGCTCCCGTGGGCGGTCTGGAAGCTGGTCGGCTGGGCGTTCGTGCAGCAGGAGGTCCTGTTCACCGACAAGTCGATCCGCGAGTCGCTGCGCGGCAGCTCCGAGCTCGTCCGGGGTCGCTGGTGGCACGCGCTCCGGCCGATCCTGTTCTTCGCGATCCTCTCGACCGTCGCGGGGCCGATCCTGACCTTCGCGCTGATCTTCACGCCGCTCGACCTGATCTGGATCGACATCCTCGGCTCGCTCGTCTTCGCGTTGCTGATCCCCTACGTAACGCTCGGCACGACGCTCCTGTACTTCGACCTCGAGGCACGAGCGGAGATCGAGCCGGCGAAGCCTCGCCGGTCGTGGCGGCCGTGGCGACCGCGGCAGTTCGGTCGCCGCCCAGCTCAGCCGCCGGCCTGGTCAGGCCCGGGAGTGGCTCGTTCCGGCTGAGGAGGTGATCGGGCTCAGAGCCCGGAGTCGTAACGCGTCTCGGCCTCGGACCGCGTCCGCGGCGGCGGCCCGACGGCCTCGGTCGCGTGGTGGACTCGATCGACGACCTGCTCGGGGTTGGCGACCCCGGCGAAGACGAAGTCGGACTCGGAGTTCTGCGCGGCGGTGTCGAAGTCGACGTCGCCGATCTGCATCACCCGCTGGTAGAGCGTCTGGCGGTAGTTGACGTCCTGGACGCGCTCGATCTTCGTCTCCTGGACGTCGCGGGAGATGATCCCGTGCTTGATGTTGAGCCGCCGCGTGGTGATCGTGTAGCGGGTCGAGACCCTTCTCAGAAAGCCGACGAGGACGACGATCGCGGCGCCGACGACGACGATCAGCGTGATCAGGACGGCGTCGGAGCCGCCGCCGACGAGGGCGATGATCGCGGCGATCACGCCCACGATCAGGATTCCCTTGAGGTAGAAGCCGAGGATCGCTCGCCAGGACGGGTGTCCTTCGAAGACGACCTGCTCTCCCGGTCCGAGGTTCAGCGCCACGGCCGCAACATATACCGGGAGCCGAGCGTCCGTGAAAGGACGTAGCTTCAGGCGCTCCGATGGAGATCGCGAAGGTCGAGCCGATGACGACGACGAGGGCGCTGAAGGGCCCCTTCGACTATCGGCTGCCCGAGGCGATGGTCGCGGACGGCGTCGGCGTCGGATCGCTGTTGATGGTCCCCTTCAGCGGCCGGCGGATGCTCGGCGTGGTGGTCGCGGTCGCGGCCGAGAGCGAGCTGCCGCCGGAGCGGCTGGCGGAGCCGATCGAGGCGATCGAGGCGGGGGCCACCCCGGAGTTGGTCCGGCTCGGCCTCTGGGTCGCCGACCGCTACTGCTCGACGCCGCCGCGCGGGCTCGCGCTCGTCCTGCCCCCGGGCTCCGGAACGGGCCGCAAGCCGCGGTCGATGCGGCCGCTCACCGAGCGCACCGCGCAGATCACCGAGGCCGGCGCCGGCGCGCTCGGCGACGGGGACGGCGAGGTCCGGCTCGGTCCGCGTCAGCGCGCCGTCCTCGAGCGCCTGGCGGCCGACGGGGAGCTGTCGGGGCCGCGGATCCGCGAGCTGACCGGAGCCGACTCCGGGGTCCTGGCGGCGCTGGCCGATCGCGGCCTCGTCGAGCGCCGCGTCCGCGAGGTCCGGCGGGCGCCGCGAATCGACACGGTCGGCGCCGTCGCCGACGCGCCGGCCCTCTCGACGGCCCAGCGGGCCTGCGCCGACTCACTGATCGCCGCCCTCGACGGCGACGGGGCCCGCGAGCGGCTGCTCCACGGCGTCACCGGCTCCGGCAAGACGGAGGTGTATCTCGCCGCGATCGAGGCGGCGCTCGAGCGCGGCCGCAGCGCGATTCTGCTCGTCCCCGAGATCGGCCTGACCCCGCAGACGGTCGGCCGGGTCGCCGCCCGCCTCGGCGACACCGTCGCCGTCCTTCACTCCGGCTTGTCGGAGGGAGAGCGCTTCGACGAGTGGAGACGCCTTCGCGCCGGCACCGCCAGGGTCTGCGTGGGCCCGCGCTCGGCCGTCTTCGCCCCAGTCTCCGATCTCGGGCTGATCATCGTCGACGAGGAGCACGACTCCTCCTACAAGCAGGAGGGTGACCCACGCTACGACGCCCGCGCGGTCGGCCGCCGCCGTGCGTCCGAGGCGGGCGCCGTCTACCTCGCGGGCAGCGCGACGCCGCGGCCGGAGAGCTGGGCCGAGCTCGACCGGCTCGAGCTCCCGGACCGGATCGACGGACGCCCGCTGCCCCCGGTCGAGGTCCTCGACATGCGCGAGGTGCCGGGCTCCGCGGGGCCAATGCACCCGGTCACTCGCGAGGCCCTCGCCGGGCTCGGGGCCGACGAGGGCGCGAAGGCGATCGTGATGCTGAACCGCCGCGGCTTCTCGCCGCACCTGAGCTGCGGGTCCTGCGGCGCCGCCGTCACCTGCCCGAACTGCGACGTCTCGCTCGTGCTGCACCGCGGGGCCGCGGTCGTCGGCTGCCATCACTGCGGCCACACCGAGCCGGTGCCGAAGGCATGCGCGGAGTGCGGGTCGGTCTCGATCTCCCGGCACGGCGCCGGGACCGAGCGGATCGAGAACCTCGTCGGCGAGCTCGCCGCGCCGGCCCCCGTGTTCCGGCTCGACGCCGACACCGTCGCCGGCCGCGGCGGCCACGGCCGTGTCCTGAGCGAGTTCGAGCGGGCGCGTGGCGGGGTCCTGGTCGGGACCCAGATGGTCGCGAAGGGGCACGACTTCCCCGACGTCTCGCTCAGCGTCCTGATCGACGCCGACTCGACCCTGCGTTACCCGGACTTCAGGGCCGAGGAGCGGACGTTCGCCCTCGTCTCCCAGCTCGCCGGCCGCAGCGGCCGGGGGGACCGCGGCGGCAGGGTGCTCGTGCAGACGCTCGCTCCGGCCGCGGCGCCGATCGCCGCCGCCGCCCGCCACGACACGGCCGGGTTCCTCGCCGGCGAGCTCGAGCGCCGCCGCGAGTTCGGCTACCCGCCGTTCTCCTCGCTGCTCGCCGTCGAGCTGACCGGGCCGGCCGAACCGGCTCTGATCGCCGCCGGCGAGCGGGTCGCCGCGGCGCTGCGCCCCGCGCTCGGGCCGGATGCCGAGCTGCTCGGGCCTGCACCGCGATTCCGGCGCCGCGGGCGCTACCGCCGGCGCCTGCTGATCAAGAGCGCATCGCCCGAGCGCGACGCCGCCGCCGTCCGCGGGGCGCTCGCCGATCCGGCGGTGATCGCCGCGCTGAAGGGCGTGACGCTCGCGGTCGACGTCGATCCCCAGTGACCGCCACCTAGAATCGCCCCATGGCCGAGGCCGACACCGAGACCGAGGGCGAGCGCGCCGACGAGGACGACGAGGCTCGCGAGCTCGACGAGGAGACGCTCGAGCGCCGACGCATCGCGCTCGGCGAGGTGCGGCAGTTCGGCGACCCCGTCCTCAAGTCGCGGGCATCGGAGGTCACCGACTTCGGCGCCGACCTCGAGCAGGAGGCGGAGCGGATGATCGGGCTCATGCAGGGCGCGCTCGGAATCGGGCTGGCCGCCACCCAGCTCGGCCTGATGCGCCGCATCCTCGTCTTCCAGGCCGGCCCGGACGCCGAGCCGCGCGCGATCGTCAACCCCGACGTCGAGTGGACCTCCGAGGAGCTCGTGACGGCGGAGGAGGGGTGCCTGAGCCTCGCCAACATCCTCGTCGACGTCGAGCGTCCGCTGCACGCCCGGATCAGCGCCGTCGACCTCGGCGGCTCGCCGATCCTGCTCGAAGCCTCAGGGCTCGAGGCGCGGGTGCTCCAGCACGAGATCGACCACCTCGACGGGATCCTGATCCTCGACCGGACCGAGCGCGACCAGCGCCGCGGCGCCCTCCGGGCGCTTCGCAGCGGCGAGCACTTCGACCCCGCGATGCTGGAACCCGGCGACGAGCCCGGCTCCGGGTGAGGACGCTCTACCTCGGCACCTCCGAGTTCGCCGCCGTGATCCTGCGGCGCCTCGCCGCCGGCCCCCACCGGCCGGCCCTGGTCGTCGCGCCGCCGGACCGGCGACGGGGCCGCGGCCGGAAGCTGTCGCCGCCGCCGGTGGCAGCCATGGCCGCCGAACTGGACCTCGACCTGCTCCAAGCGCCCGACGTCAACGATCCGGCGGTGACCGAGCGGCTGCTCGGGGCGGGTGCCGAGGCGGGCGTCGTCTGCGCGTTCGGCCAGATCGTGCGCGAGCCGCTGCTCTCGGGCCTCGAGCTGCTCAACGTCCACCCGTCGCTGCTGCCGCGCTGGCGCGGTGCCGCGCCGATCGAGCGGGCGATCATGGCCGGGGACGAGACGACCGGCGTCTGCGTGATGAGGCTCGAGGCCGGTCTCGACTCCGGCCCGGTGGCGATCAGGCGCGAGGAGCCGATCGGCCCCCGCGACGACTACGGCTCGCTCTCGGGCAGGCTGGCCGAGGCCGGAGGCGAGCTCCTGGTCGAGGCTCTCGATCGCCGCGCGGACGGACCGCTCGACTATTCCGACCAGCCGGAGGAGGGCGTCACCTACGCCGAGAAGATCGAACCGGCCGAGCGCCGGGTCGACCCGTGGTCGGGAGCGGAGCACGAGGCGCTGCGAATCCGTGCCCTGACGCCGCACGTCGGGGCCTTCGTCGTCCTCGGGGACGAGAGCCGCCTCGGCCTTCGGGACCCGGAGCCGCTCGGCGCCGGCCCGGCGGCGGGCGAGTTCGCCGCGGTCGACGACGGCCTCGTCCTCGGTTGCGGCGAGGGCGCCCTGCGGATCGGATCGGTCCAGCCGCCCGGGGGGCGGTGGATCCCGGCCGCCGACTTCCTTCGCGGTCGCGGGCTGCCCGCTCCGGTCGCGCGGCCGCGGTGAGCCGGCCGACGCCGGCCCGGCGGGCCGCCTTCGAGACGCTGCGACGGGTGTTCGAGGAGGACGCGTGGGCCGATCGCGCGCTTCGTGCGGCGGCCGGACGGCTCGGGCTCGAGGGCCGCGAGCGCGCGCAGGCGCAGGCCCTCGCCTACGGCGCCGTCCAGCGGCGCGGCACGAGCGATCACTTCGTGACGATGCTCGCGGGGCGCGCCGTCGATCGGATCGACGCGCCGCTGCTGGCGGCGCTCCGTCTCGGCCTGTTCGAGCTGCTGTTCGCGACGGGTGCCGCCGATCACGCGGCCGTCGATCAGGCGGTGGCGCTGGCGAAGGGCCGCGGCGGGCACCGCCACGGGTCCGGCCTCGTCAACGCCGTCCTCCGCCGTGCGATCCGCGAGCGGGATGAGCTCCTCGCCGGCCTCGGCGACGCCGCCCCGGGGGCCGCCGCGGTTGCGCACTCGGTCCCGCTCTGGCTGGCCGAGCTCTGGTGGGAGGAGCTCGGGCCGGAGGGGGCGCGGTCGATGCTCGCCGCGATCAACGATCCGCCCGAGCTCGCGCTGCGGGCGAACGGGTTCGCCCGCGATCGCGACGCGGCCCTGGAGGCGCTCGCCGCGGCCGGAGTCGAGGCCGAGGCTGCCGATCCATCCCGCCCGCCCGCCCCCGCCGGCTCGATCGTCGTCACGGGCGGCGAGCGGGGGAGGGTGGAGGAGCTGATCTCCGCCGGGCTCGTCGTCCCGCAGTCGCGGGCGTCGGCGCTGGTCGCCGAGGTGCTCGCGCCGGAACCCGGCGAGCGGGTCCTCGACCTCTGCGCCGGACCGGGAATCAAGGCGGGGCAGATCGCCGCCGCGCTCGGAGGAGAGGGCGCCGGCCTCGTCGCCGTCGAGCACGACCCGGGGAGGGCTGCCGAGCTGCGGGAGATGCTCGGCCGGCTCGGGGCCGGGGCGGCGACCGTCATCGAGGGCGACGCGACCGCGCCGCCTCCGCCCGGTCCGTTCGATGCGGTTCTCGTCGACCCGCCCTGCTCGGGGCTGGGCACGCTCGCGTCGCGGCCCGACGCGCGCTGGCGCCGCCGTCCCGCCGACGTCGAGTCGATGGCGGCGACGGCCGCGAGGATCCTCGAGCGCGCGATCGAGGCGGCTGGGCCCGGCGGGCGGATCGTCTACTCGACATGCACGATCTCGCGGCGCGAGAACGAGGCGGTGGCGGCGACGGCCGGCGCCGGGGTCCGTGATCTCGGAGCCGAGCCGCGGCTGGCCCCCCTGTCGGCGGCCGGCGACTCGCGGTTCCTCCAGACCCGCAACGATCGCGACGGCACCGACGGGTTCTTCGTCGCTGCGCTCGAGCCATGAGCTCCGCGCCCCCGCGGGTACCCGCCACCGCGACCACTACGATCGCGCCATGAGCTCATCGGCCGAACCGAGCTCCACGACCTTCTCGCGGCCGTCCTGCCCGGGCTGCGGCGAGCCCTGGCTGCGACCGACCCAGCTGCCGGGACGGTTCCGCTGCGTCAACTGCCTGCAGCGCTACGAGCTCGTCTCCCAGTGCCCCGGCTGCGGCACCCACCAGACGATCGTCCGGATGAGCGTCGACCAGGACCTGCGGTGCCAGGAGTGCGGCACCTCGATGCTGCGGGTGCTCTGATGTCCGCACGACCGGAGATGCCCGCCGGCCGCCGGGTCGCGCCTTCGATCCTCTCCGCCGACTTCGCCCGCCTCGGCGAGCAGGTCGACGAGGTGCTCGCCGCCGGCGCCCGGGTGATCCACGTCGACGTCATGGACGGCGACTTCGTCCCGCCGATCACGATCGGTCCGATCATCGCCGGCGCGATCGCCGACCGCATCCACGAGGCGGGCGGCATCGTCGACTGCCACCTGATGATCGAGCGCCCCGAGGCCCAGGTCGCCGAGTTCGCCCGGGCCGGCGCCGACTCGATCACCGTCCACGCCGAGGCCACCCCGCACCTGAACCGCGTCGTCCACGCCATCCACGAGGCCGGCTGCAATGCCGGCGTCGCGGTCAACCCGGGCACACCAGTCGCCGCGCTCGACGCGATCGCCGCCGACTGCGAGCTGCTCCTCTGCATGAGCGTCAACCCGGGCTGGGGCGGCCAGGCGTTCATCCCCGGCTCACTCGCCAAGCTCCAGGCGCTCCGCGATCTCGCGCCCGCCGCCGTCGTCGAGGTCGACGGCGGCATCGACCCCGGCACGGGGCCCGACGCTGCCGGCGCCGGCACCGACTGGTTCGTCGCCGGCTCGGCGATCTTCGGCAAGCCGGACCCCGCGGCCGCCTACGCCGAGATCGCGGCGGCCGTCGGCGCCGAGTAGGGCCAGGTCCGAGGGCGCGGACGTCCCGCGCGGGAACGGGTTCGGCTGGGAAGGGGTGAAGTGAACGGTCGGTCCGCGTCCGGCTGCGGCTCCACGCAGCGTCGGCCGGGTGCTCAATGGCGAATCGGGTCCCTGGGAGGGACCGAAATCGCCATTCACTCGCGTTCCCGGATCCACTTCGCAGACGAACTGCACAAAACGTCCCTCAGAGGGACCAAACTTGCAGGTGAGTGAGCAGGTGACCCCGGGGCCACCCACCCGCCCTTCCCAGCCCTTCCCTCCGTCCGGTCGGACTGGCAACGATGACCCGCCCCCGCACCCCCCGGAGTCAACGCCCCGCCTACCGCAGCGCCGGGGCGTCGATGACGCCGATCGCCTCCTGCAGCCAGGCGCGGTCCTGAGGTGAGGTCTCGGCGCGCTCGGCGCGCTCGGCGCACCATCGGGTCATGTTGCGCCGGCCGCCGACCGCGATCAGCTTCGGTCCGGTGACGGCGAAGCGGCCGTCGACGAGGGCGACGATGGCGGCGGGCACGTCGGATCGGGTGCGGAGCGTGACCGCGACCTCGACCCCGTCCACGGCCCTCGGATCGCCGGTGTCGCCGTCGGCGGGACGGGTCGGGCGGACCGAGAAGATCGCGGGCGAGCCGCGGATTCCGATCGGCAGCGTCGGCGGTCCCTCGACCGGACCCTCGCGCCAGGTCCTGATCAACCGGGTGATCTCGTTGCGGGTCTCGCGCCGGACGAGGAGATGGAGCTCGTCGCCGGCCTCGACGACGGTCGAGCCGCGCGGCAGGAGCGCCTGCTCGTCGCGGACGATCAGGTTGATCAGCGCCTCCCGCGGCAGCCCGAGCTCCTTGATCATGCGGCCGACCGCCGCGTCCTGCGGCTCGACGCGGAACGCGAGGACGTCGCCGCCGAGCTCCTGGATCATCCCCGTCTCGACGACGGGGCGGGGGAGGGCGGCCTCGCCGGTCGTCAGCCCGAGCCGGCGGGCAAGGGGCTCGAACGTGAAGCCCTGGAGCAGGGTCGAGATCACGACGACGAAGAAGACGACGTTGAAGAGCTGAGCGCTCCCCTCGACCCCCGCGATCACCGGCAGCGTCGCGAGCCAGATCGGAACGGCGCCGCGGAGGCCGGCCCAGCTCAGCATCACCCGTTCGCGGAACCGGAACGACTCGACCTGGCTCGCCAGCAGGGTCGCGATCGGGCGGGCGACGAAGATCAGGATCAGGGCGAGTGCCGTGCCCTCCCAGGCGACGTCGACGAGCCCGCTCGGGAAGACGAGCAGCCCGAGCATGAAGAAGAGCGAGATCTGCGCGACCCAGCTCAGGCCCTGGTGGAACGCGGTGACCGTGCGCCGCGCCGGGACGATCCCGGTGCCGAGCGCGAGGCCGGTCAGGTAGACGGCGAGGAATCCCGAGCCCTGGCTGACGTCGGCGAGGCCGAAGGCGAGGGCGGCGGCCGCCATCGAGGCGACGGGGTAGAGGCCGGGCGTCGGGTAGTCGAGCCTGATGAATGCCCAGCGCGCGCCCCAGCCGACGAGGCCGCCGACGACCGCGCCGACGACCAGGTCGCCGGAGAACTCGACGACCATGTCCGTGAGGCCGTAGCCGGGCTCGTCGATCCAGGCGATCAACCCGGTCACGAGCAGGACGGCGACCGGGTCGTTCAAGCCAGACTCGCCCTCGAGCGCCCGGGCGAGCCGGCGCTTCAGCTTCGACTCGCGGAGGACGGCGAAGATCGCGGCCGAGTCGGTGGCCGCGACGGCGGAGCCGACGATCAGCGCCTCGAGCGTGCCGAGGTCGAGCAGCCACGCCGCCGCCAGCCCGGCGATCACGGCGGTGACGATCGTGCCGACCACCGCCAGCGAGATCGCCGTCCGCAGCACCGGCCGGATCTCCTGCCAGCCCGCGGTCAGCCCGCCCTCGAAGAGGATCAGGACGAGTCCGACGGTGCCGAGCGTCCGCGTCAGCTCGACGTCGTCGAAGGCGACGCCGCCGACCCCCTCGCTGCCGACGAGCATCCCGAGGCCCAGGAACAGGACCAGTCCCGGCACGCGTACCCGGTCCGCGACCATCGCCGCGGCGATTCCGGCGCCGAGCAGGAGGCCGCCGATCAGGATCAGCTCTGCGTCGGACAAGGGTCGCTCCTGCTCCTGGCGTTCGGGGGCGGCGGGAGGGCAGGATAGTTGCCTCGTCCGCGGATTCCGGCCCGCGACCCTTTGCCGCAACCCTTTTCGTACGTGGGTGCGAGCGCTACCATCACGGTTGACTGACTTGTCAATCAACGAGCGCCAACGGCGCCCGGAGGCCCTCGAACGATGGACTCAACCGTCTCCACCGAGCATCAACAGCCGATGCGGCGCGCGCTGGAGCTGGCGGAGTCGGGCCGCGGCCGGGTCAGCCCGAACCCGTTGGTGGGCGCCGTGATCGTCGACCCCGCAGGGCGGACGATCGGCGAGGGCCATCACGGCTACCTCGGGGGCCCGCACGCGGAGGTCGCCGCGATCGAGGCGGCCCGGGCTGCCGGCGAGAACACGGCCGGAGCGACGATCTACGTCACGCTCGAGCCCTGCGCCCACCACGGGCGCCAGCCGCCCTGCACCGACGCCGTCCTCGCGGCCGGGCTCGGTCGCGTCGTCATCGCCTCCGACGACCCGAGCGCCAAGGCGAGCGGCCGCGGCCCCGGCATCCTCCGTGACGGCGGCGTCGAGGTCGAGTGGGCCGAGGGCGCCGACGCGACCGCAGCGCGGCTCCTCAACCAGCCATTCCGCAAGCACGCCCGGACGGAGCGACCGCACGTCGTCCTCAAGTCGGCCCTGACGCTCGACGGCCGCACCGCCACCGGCGCGGGTGACTCGAAGTGGATCTCCGGCGAATCGTCCCGCCGGCTCGTCCATCGCTGGCGGGCCGAGGCCGACGCCGTCGCCGTCGGCATCGGCACCGCGCTCGCCGACGACGCGCTGCTGACCGCGCGTGACGTCGGCGCCGAGCGCCAGCCTCGGCGCGTCGTCTTCGACTCCTCGTGCCGACTGCCGCTCGACTCGAAGCTCGTCAGGAGCGTCGCCGAGGCGCCGGTCACGGTCATCGCCGGGGCCGGGGCCGATCCCGGGGACGCGGCGGCGCTCACCGACGCCGGCGTCGAGGTGATCGTCTGCCCGGGCGACGGCGCCGACCGGGTGGGCGCCGCGCTCGCCGAGCTCGGTCGCCGCGGCGTCACCAGCATCCTGCTCGAGGGCGGCCCGACGCTTGCCGGAGCCTTTGCCGACGCCGGCGAGCTCGACGAGCTGCGCCTCTTCTACGCTCCGATCGTGCTCGGCGGCGCTGAGGCGAGACCCCTTCTCGGCGGCAGCGGCGCGCCGCGGATC
>JADFCZ010000209.1 GCA_018263295.1 Conexibacter sp. | reverse complement strand
TTGCTGGCGAAGTGCCCACCCGGAGTCATCGCTGATCCGTTCACGGGCAGTGGGAGCACGCTGCGCGCTGCGAAGTATCTGGGTCGCAAGGCCATCGGCATCGAGTTGGAGGAGCGGTACTGCGAGATCGCCGCCCAGCGGTGCGCCCAGGAGGTGCTGGCGCTGTGACCGTCCGTCCTCTCGACCCTGCCGTCATCGCGACCGACCGCGGTGCGGACCGTCCGACCAGCGCCGAGGACATCCTCGACCTGTTGGACGCTCTGCGTCCCGCATGGCACGCAGACGCTGCGTGCCGGGGGCAGACCGCGGTGATGTTCCCCGTCGCCGAGCACGGCCACCGGCTCGACACCACCGCCGCCTGTGCCCTCTGTGACCGCTGCCCCGTCCGCAACCCGTGCGCCGAAGCGGGACGCTCAGAGAAGTACGGAGTCTGGGGCGGTACCGGGTCCGGCAGCCGACGGATGCGGCAGCGGGAACGCTCCGCCGCGATCCGGGAGGTGCTCGCCGATGGCGACTGGCACTCGACCGGCGACATCGCACAGCACCTCAAGGGCCACCTCTCGACAGTGCATCGCAGCCTCGTCGGACTCGTTTCCGCCGGTGTCCTCGAACAGCAGAAGCGACACCCATCCACCTACTACCGACTGAAGGACCACACATGATCCGCAGCCTCACCGACCCCGAACGGTTCCGAGTCCTGTACCGCGGCGGCCGACGCTACGTCGACCGGGAGCCCGCGGACGGCACCTGGGAGCCGACCGGCGAGAAGGACAAGCTCATCAACTGCACCACGGTCGCCAAGGCGATCTCCTCCGATGCCTTCTTCAAGAAGGTCGGATCGTCCCGGGTCCCGCTCGACGCCCTGCGCGTCGCCAAGTACGCGGACGAGAACCTCGAGCGCCTCGCCGGCATGGAGTCCGACGAGCGCATCGAGGCGATGGCGACCGCCGCGACCCGCGACCTGAACCGGGCCGCCGAGCGCGGCACCGCCGTGCACTCCCTCATCGAAGCGCTCCTCAAGGGCCAGCCGCCGCTGATCCTCGACGGCGAAGCCGAGCAGTACCTCGACATTGCCGAGAAGGTCGCGACCGACTTCGCCGACCAGCTCACCCACATGGAGGTCGTCGCCTTCCACCGGAACCACCCGGAGCGGGGCCTCGACTACGCCGGCACCTTCGACGCCCTCCGGGCGACCGGCACGACGCTGCTCCTCGACTGGAAGACCCGCGGCCCCGACGCGAAGCATGGCGCGTACGAGAAGGAGGTCGCCCAGCTCGGCCTCGGGACGCTCTGCTCCTACTACTTCGACGTCGACCGCGACGGGAACCTCGTCCGCACGGCGATGCCGTCCTTCGATGAGCTGCTCGTCGTCAGCATCCGGCCTGACAGCTACGAGGTGTACCCGATCGACCCGGTGCTCGCCGCGGACGTCGCCGAGAAGGCGATCGAGGTCTACACCGCCAAGTCCACCGCAGCGTCCCGGGCCAGGGCCGCGACGGGCCAGCCCCGGCCGATGGCCGGCGAGACGGCGCCACGGACGCGGCCGGCACGCATCGAACCCGTCAACGCCCCGGCGCCTCCGGAGCCCAAGACGGCGCCGGAGGGTGGACCGGCGGACGCCGACAAGGTCGTCGCGCTCCTCGAGCGGGCACGCTCCGACGCCGGCGTTGCGGCCACCGTCAACCGCTGGGTCCGCGACGCCGCACGGGCGCACGTCGACTGGCGCATCGGCATCGAGGCCCAGTACTCCACCGAGCGGCGCTACGCCCTCAGCTACGTCGCCGTCGAGCTCGCCGAGCACCTGTGCTCCGGCGCCGACGCCGCAGTCGAGGACGAGGTCGCTCGAGCGGCGCTCGCCATCGTCATCGGCGACGACGCCCACCAGCCGATCCTCGCCGTCGGCGGCCTCATCGGCACCCTCACCATCGACCAGGCGCGGCGGCTCGTCCGCATCGCCAACTCCGCTCGTCTGACCTTCTCGGACGACGGCTCGCCCCGACTCATCGTCGCGGCGTGACGAACACACCACACAGCACCACGAAAGGACAACGCACCATGAGCGACTACGAGGAGTACACCAGCTCCGGAACCTTCATGAAGTGGGAGGACATCGGCGACTGCGTCGAGGG
>JADFCZ010000208.1 GCA_018263295.1 Conexibacter sp. | reverse complement strand
CTGAACGGGAGCGTCTCCGCGAGATCGAGCAGCGTCCGGTGGAGCGCCGTGGTCGGCAGCCCGTCGTCCGATCTGGCCCGATCGCGCGGGTCGAGGTTCCTTGCGTTGTGCACGGTCACCCCTCGCAGCCGCAGAGAGGTCACTCGGGGCACCGTCACATGGACGGTCCCGACCTCCGACGCGAGCCCGGCCTCGGCGGCTGCGGACAGGTGACTCAGCGCCGGATCCGGCCGGCATACGAGCAGCGCCGCCCACCAGCGGCCGCGCTGATGCAGCAGCCCTGGGCCGATCGAGACGACACCCCTGTAGATCCGCTGCATGCGCCCGGTCCGGATGCGATGGCGAATTCCGTCCCGGCTCAATCCGAGGGCGATCAGCTGGTCATCTCCCGCTGTCCGGTGCTGTCGCGCCCCGAGCTCCGCGATCAGCAGCTCCCGCTCCGCATGACCCGTCGCCCGCGGACGGACCTCTTGCCCACTTCCCGCTGACACGTCCGGGAAGACCCCGGACGTGACCGTTCCGCCCCGCGTCAGCCCTTCTTCTTCACCTTCCAGCGGTACTTGGCCGGGGTCTGGTCCATGTTGCCGTTGGTGTCGATTGCTTTGACCGACATCGTGTGGCGACCGGGCTTCACCTTTCGTAGCGTTATCGACGCGCTACACGACTCGTATTCGCCACCCCCGAAGATCCCCTTGTCGAACTTGCATACGAAGTCCAAAGCGGGCTCGTTCGAGGCGAACTTGAACTTCGCCCGCCGCGATTTCGTCTTCCGCTTGGGCTTCTTCGTGATCCTCGTCTGGGGCGCGACCGTGTCGAACAGTTCGTCGGCCCCGATGTCATTAGCCACGCCCTGCGGCCTCGCGTCGCCGTAGACGTCGGTCGTCCCGGTCTCGGCGTCGACGATGCCGGCGTCGACCGTCGGCGAGTCCGGGTCCTGCTCGAGCCCGAAGCCGGTGAAGATCGGCTCCTCGGTCTGGTTGTTCGCGCTCGTCGGCGCGGTGACGGTCGCACCGGCGTCGACGGCGCGGGTCTCGAAGTTCGAGAACGCCAGGGCGACGTCGACCGATCCGCCGGTTCCCGTGTCCGTCTCGACGTCGAAGCCGTCGCCGACGGCGATCGTGGAGGCGACGTCGAGGGAGACGGAAGCGTCGGAATCGGACGCGCTCGCGTAGATCCCGGTGCCGTTCGAGCCGGTGGCGAAGAGGGTTGCGTTGCGCACCGTCGTGGTGGCGTTGCCGCTGGCGAGGCTGACCCGCATGGCCCTCCCGGAGGTGGCGGTCGCGATGCAGGTCGTGTCGGTCATCAGGCCGTTGGCCATCTGGCAGGGCGTGTCGCCGTTCGAGATCGAGACGACGTTGCGGATGTTCGAGGAGGCGAGCCCGAACAGTCCCGTCCCGCTGGGGCTGTTGTGGCTGATGTCGATGCCGCGGACGGTCGTGCCTGCACCGCTCAACTGCAGGGCCGGTGAAGCGGTCGAGACGATCACGGGTCGCGTCCCCGGATCCCGCGGCCGGATCGTCACGTTCGTCGTCCCGTTCGCGACCTCGAGCTCGGCGCTCGTCTCGTAGGACCCGGGGGCGAGCAAGACCTCGTCGTCGTCGGCGGCGGCCAGGTTGATGCCGATGACCAGCGCGCACGGCTGCGACTCGCTGCAGAAGAACCCGGAGGACTGATCGTCGGGGGCGGTGTAGATCAGATCGCCGCTCGCCGCCGCCGGGATCGCGAGCGCGCCGAGGACCAGAGCCGAGCAGACGGCGGCGAATCGGCCACGGGTGGCGACCGAACCCTGCATCGAACCGCGCATGTCGCCGAGTCTGGTGCCTCGACGCGATTCCGTCAAGGGATAGGCGGGCATCGCAGTCGGTAGATTGCGAGCCGTGGAAGCCGCCACGAAGTCATTCGAGACCCGGGTCCTGTTCCGGAACATCGACGAGCCGGGGCTGCACACGATCGAGACCTACGAGCGGCTCGGCGGTTATACGGCGCTGAAGGCCGCCTTCCGCGACCGCGAGCCGGGCGATCTCGTCAGCGAGTTCGAGGATTCCGGCCTGCGCGGCCGCGGCGGCGCCGGCTTCTCGATGGGCAAGAAGGCGAGCTTCCTGCCCCACGGCGACATGGACAAGTACCTCTGCTGCAACGCCGACGAGTCCGAGCCCGGCACCTTCAAGGACCGCGAGCTGATGTTCAAGAACCCGCACGGCCTCGTCGAGGGCGTCGCGATCGGCGCGATGGCGGCCGGCGCGACCCGGGCGTTC
>JADFCZ010000207.1 GCA_018263295.1 Conexibacter sp. | reverse complement strand
TCGTGGCTGTCGCGGAGGATCGGCGGATCCGACCAGGTCGTTCCCTGGACCCCGTAGTACTCGGGCAGCCGATCCGGCGCCGAGTACTCGATCACGAGCTTGTAGGCAGGCTGGTCCTTGTCGTCCTCGTCCTTGATGTCGTACTGCCGCGAGTCCTCGCTGTAGGCGGAGCCCGGGACGACCGCGGTCGGCACCCAGATCGGGAACGGCAGCCTTCGCGACGACGTCTTGCCGAACGCGTCGAACTTGTTGATCCCGGTCTCGGGGTCGAGCACGTCGGAGGTCGGGATCAGGTTCGCGCCGTCGGTCGGGTCCTCGGACTTCTCCTTGTCCTTCGAGCCGCCGGACCCGCCCGAGGAGCCGTCGTCGGGCTTGGTCGCGTTCTCGCCGCCCGTCGGGCCCGGCGTGTCCTTGCCGTTGAGGAACTCGTCGACCGCCTTGTCGATCTGCTCGGGAGTGGCGGTGACGAAACTGGGCCCGAGCTCGCCGTCGAAGCTGATCTGATTGATCGGCACGTCCTTGACCGCGAGGAACGCCTTCAGGGCACCGATCATCTGCGCCGGATCGTCGATGTCGGAGGACGTGTACTTGGTGAAGATGTCGATCAGGTCGCTGCCCGTATCGCCGCCGACGATCGGCAGGACCTCGCTGATCGGCACCTGCTGGCGGGCGTTGCGGAGGAAGTCCTGCTGGCGGGCGGCGCGGACGATGTCGGTGTCGGTGTGGCGGTAGCGGACGTAATCGAGCGCGTTCAGGCCGCAGAGCTTCTGGTAGCCGGCGTTGACGTTGATCTCGGCGAACGTCTCGAGCGAGCTCACCGCCGTCGAGTTGTCGTTGAAGTAGTGGCGGTCGACGTCGACGTAGACGCAGCCGATCGCGTTGACCGCCTCGGCGAAGCCGTTGAAGTCGACGTTGACGACGTGGTTGATATCGAGCCCGGTCAGGGCCTTGACGGTCTCGGTCGTCTTCTTGACGCCGCCGATGGCGAACGCCTCGTTCAGCTTCATTCCGCTGCCGTAGCCCGGGATGTCGACCTCGAGGTCACGAGGGAGCGAGAACAGCGAGAGGACCTGCTTGTCGGGATCGACGCGGAGGAGCATCGTCGTGTCGGAGCGCCCGGGGTCGCCCTCGAGGTTCGTGCGTTTGTCGGAGCCGACGATCAGGATCGTCTGCGGGTCGCCCGGACCGATCTCGGCGAGCTTGTCCTGGAGTCCCGGGATCGGCTGCAGCTTCGCGGCCACGTCGGTGAGCAACAGCAGCGACGAGACCGAAACTGCGGTGGCGATCGAGACGACGATCAGGACCGACGCCATCAGGAATCGCCACCAGAGCGCCGGCGTCTTGATCTCCGGATCCTCCTCGGGCTCGCCGTAGCCGGCGGCGATCGGGACCGGCGGCGGCCCACGGCGGACGACCGTGTGCTCGACGTCGTCGGTGGCGGGCGGATCCTCGGCCCCCGGAGGCCCGACGGACCGGACCTCCTCGGAGACGGGCTCGGGCTCGGCGGCGGCCACCCACTCCTCGGACGGCTCGCCCTCCTGCTCGGCAGCGGAATCCCCGGGCTCCCCCTCGTCGCCGGGCTCGGCGCCCTCGCCCTCGTCGGCGGCGTCCAGCGCCCACTCCTCGGTGTCGCCGCTCGGCGCCTCGGGGCCGGGGACGTCGGCGGCGGGTGCCGTCCACTCCCCCGCAGCCGGACCGGCGTCGTCGTCGAGGTCGGCGGGACCGTCGTCGGCCGCCGGCTCCCCACCGGCCTCGGGCGCGGCCTCCTCGGCGTCGGAGCCGCTCGAGACCTCGCGGCGGATCTCCTCCTCGAGGCGGGCGAACTCCTCGGTCAGTCCGAGGCCCTTCTCCTCCTGCTCCTCGGGCGGGCCCGTCGGCTCGTCGTCACGCTTCTCCTCGTCGCTCATCCGGCGATCCTCCCGGCGGCGCTGCGGTCGACGGGGGCGGTGCGGGCGAAGTCGCAGAGGGTGTTCCGGTAGGCCGCGAGCGAGGCGACCGAGACCCACTCCTCGGGGCCGTGGTGGCCGGCGCCGACCGGACCGAACTCGACCGCCGGCGTGCCGGCGCGGATGAAGGCGACGGCGTCGGAGGCGCCGTCGCGGCCGACGCTCGTCACCTCGTCGCCGTGGTTGGGGCGGGCGGCATCCCCGAGCGCGCGGACGAACGGCGAGGCCGGGTCGACGTCGATCGGCGGCCAGCGGAAGGTCGCGACGACGTCGGTGTCGGGGATCTCGGCGATCTGCCGGAGGATCTCATC
>JADFCZ010000206.1 GCA_018263295.1 Conexibacter sp. | reverse complement strand
AGCGGCTGCTGCTGGCGGCCCTTGACGCCGGCACCCGCGCTGAGGAGGACCTCCTCGACGCGGCCTGGTCCGACGTGCCCGAACCGATGCGACCTGCGGCGGCCCTGGCGATGCGCGCCCACCTCGAGAAGCTCGAGGCCGAGGGGCGCCTGTCCGCCGGCGGAGACCGGGACTAGGATCACGCGGCGATGGCGAACCGCCGCGACGAGATCAAGCTCACCCCGGAGGAGCAGGACGCGCTCCTCGCCGAGGAGCGGATTGTCGTCTGCACGACGATCGGCCCGCGCGGGTGGCCCCATTCGATGCCGCTCTGGTTCGTCGTTCGCGACGGCGACATCTGGGCCTGGACCTTCGCCAAGTCGCAGAAGGTCAAGAACCTCGAGCGCGATCCGCGCTGCACCCTCCTCGTCGAGGCGGGCGTCGAGTACGGGGAGCTGCGGGGCATCCAGATCGAGGCCGAAGCCGAGCTGATCCGCGATCCCGAGCGGGTCTTCGACTTCGCCGTCGAGCTCACCGTTCGTTACGCCGAGGGCATCGACAGCATCGAGGGCGACGCCGCCGCGGGCCTGCGCGCGCAGGTACCGAAGCGGGTGGCGATCCACTTCCATCCGGTTCGCACCGCGACCTGGGACCACCGCAAGCTCGGCGGGACCTACTAGGGCGGGTTCGGGACCCAGGGGCGCCGGTTGCGGGCGACCTCAGAGGGCTGAGCGCCTGCCACCTCGCGCCGCTAGCCTGCGCCGGGATGGAAACGCTCAAGGGCCTGATCCTCTCGGGTGGCGCCGGCACGCGGCTGCGCCCGATCACCCACACGTCCGCCAAGCAGCTCGTGCCGGTGGCCAACAAGCCCGTCCTCTTCTACGGGATCGAGGCCCTGGTCGAGGCCGGCGTCACCGAGATCGGGATCGTGATCGCTCCCGAGACCGGAGACGAGATCCGCGAGGCGGTCGGCGACGGCTCCGCGCTCGGCGCCGAGGTCACCTACATCCCCCAGGCCGAGCCGCTCGGCCTCGCCCACGCCGTTCTGACCGCCGAGGATTTCCTCGGCCAGGATCCCTTCGTCATGTACCTCGGCGACAACCTCCTGCGCGACGGCATCACCGGCCTGGTCGAGGCGTTCCGGCGCAACGAGCCCGACGGGCTGATCCTCCTCACCCAGGTGCTCGAGCCCGAGCACTACGGCGTCGCCGAGCTCGACGGCGAGCGGATCGTCCGCCTCGTCGAGAAGCCGAAGGACCCGCCCTCCGACCTCGCCCTGGTCGGCGTCTACATGTTCACGCCGGCCGTATTCGAGGCTGCGCGCTCGATCGAGCCCTCGGCCCGCGGCGAGCTCGAGATCACCGACACGATCCAGGAGCTGATCGACACCGGTCACGCCGTCGAGCAGCACCGGGTCAAGGGCTGGTGGAAGGACACCGGCCAGCTCGCTGACATGCTCGAGGCCAACCGGCTCGTGCTCGAAGACATCGAGCCCCACGTCGACGGAGAGCTGATCGACAGCAACGTCACCGGCCGCGTCGTCGTCGAGGAGGGTGCGACGCTCGAGCGCTGCACGGTTCGCGGCCCCGCCGTGATCGGCGCCCACAGCCGGCTGGTCGACTCCTACGTCGGCCCGTACACCGCGATCGCGGCCGGTTGCGAGGTGATCGGCTCCGAGGTCGAGCATTCGATCCTGCTGGCGGGCGCCAGCGTCAGCAACCTGCCGTCGCGGATGGAGGCCAGCCTGCTCGGGCGCAACGTCCGGATCTCGCGGGCCGACGGCCTGCCGAAGACGCTGCGGATGCTCGTCGGCGACCGCTCCGAGATCACGCTGGCATGAGGGTCATGGTCGCCGGCGCGGCCGGCATGCTCGGCCAGGACGTGGTCGGCGCCGCGCGGCGCCGCGGGCACGACGTCGCCGCGATGACCCGCTCCGACCTCGACGTCACCGACCCGGGGTCGATCGACCGCGCGATCGCCGAGGTCAGGCCCGAGGCGGTGATCGACTGCGCAGCCTGGTCCGACGTCGACGGCGCCGAGGACGACGAGCGCGGAGCGATGGCGATCAACGACACCGGTGCGGCACTGCTCGCGGCCGGAGCCGCACGGGTGGGTGCCGGCATCCTCTACCCCTCCAGCGACTACGTCTTCGACGGGACCAAGGGGAGCCCTTACCTCGAGAACGACATGCCCGATCCGGTCAACGCCTACGGGCGCTCGAAGCTCGGCGGCGAGGTCTCCGTCGCTGCGGCCAACCCGAAGCACTTCATCGTCCGAACCTCCTGGCTGTACG